>JAHDCQ010000196.1:0-1862 GCA_020629845.1 Saprospiraceae bacterium
AACTGAAAGGGAATTGTCATAGTGAGGGCTATGTATTTTGGACGAATAAAATTTCAAATTGTCATTTTGAGCAAGTTGGCAGACAAAAACAAGCAATGATTTAAATATTATAAATTGTTGAACACGAATAATTTGTATCTCACATTTATAAATTTGCCCATCTATTTACTAAACACGTTCAATAATTGTCGCTACGCCCATGCCGCCTACTGCACCAATTGTTACTAGTCCCGTGCTAAGGTCGCGGCGTTCGAGTTCATCTAAGAGTGTGCCTACTAGCATTGCACCCGTTGCGCCAAGTGGGTGTCCTAAAGATATTGCTCCTCCATTAACGTTCAAACAATCCATCTTAATATCCATTGCCTGCTGAAACTTAAGGACAACGGAGGCAAAGGCTTCGTTGCATTCCCAAAGGTCAATATCTTTTACTTGCATGCCTGCTGCTGCGAGTGCTTTTTCTGCTGCTGGTATCGTACCTGTAAGCATCAAAGTTGGTTCTACGCAAGCCAAGCCTACAGAGACTATTTTTGCACGCGGTTTTAGACCAATTTCTTTACCTTTTTTATCTGACCCTACTAGCACTAAAGCCGAGCCATCTACAATCCCCGACGAATTGCCTGCGGTATGTACGTGCGTGATAGCCGTCACTTCAGGATATTTTTGTAGTGCGAGCGCATTATAGCCTAATTCACCCAAAGAACTAAAGGAGGTAGGCAATGCGTTTAATGCCTCAATAGTAGTATCAGGGCGTAGGTATTCTTCTTTTTCTAAGATGCTTAATCCATTCTGGTCTTTTACAGGAATGGTGGATTGCTGAAAATAGCCTTTTGCAATGGCACTAGCAGCGCGTTCTTGCGAAAGTAGCGCGTATTCATCTACCTGCATACGCGAAAAACCTTCCATAGTCGCAATCAAATCCGCAGCAATGCCCTGTGGTAAATAATTGACGCGACTAATGACCTCTGGGTCATCGAGTAGTGCGCCACCATCACTCCCCATTGGTACTTGACTCATGCTTTCTACACCGCCTGCTACTACCAATTCTTCAAAGCCTGAACGTACCTTTAGCATGGCTAAATTAATCGCTTCTAGCCCTGAAGTGCAGAAACGATTAATCTGCATGCCCGCTGCTTGATTATTCCAACCCGCATATAGCAATGCCGCCTTTGCGATATTGCTACCTTGCCCTGCCACAGGCGTGACGCAACCAATGATGGCATCAGATACCTCTTTGGTCGGTAAATCATTGCGATGCTCAAGGGCGCGCAACGTAGTGGTCAGTAAGTCAATAGGCTTGACTTCATATAGCGTTCCGCTTGGTTTCCCAATGCCGCGCGGTGTTCGTATGGCATCGAATAAGTAGGCATTTCTCATTCAAGAAAATTATTGTTCTATGCTACTACTGCTGCTTTTTCTACCTCGTTCGTATATTTTGCTAATGCAATTTCTAAGCAATCCATAGCAGCGTGTAGGTCGTCGGTATTTAGAACATAGGCGATACGTACTTGGTTTTGTCCTAAGCCTTTGGTGGCATAAAAACCGCTGCCAGGCGAAAGCATGACCGTGCTGCCTTTATGCTCAAAGTCGGTGAGTAACCATTTGCAAAAATCATCCGCATCTTGGATGGGAAATTCTGCAAAACAGTAGAATGCACCACCTGGTTTGTAATTTTTTACACCTTCTATCTGCTTGAGGCGGTCATATACGACCATTCGCCTACGATCGTATTCTTCCTTTACTTCCTTTATGTAATCGCCATCATGTTCAATCATGGCTTCTGCTAAAATTTGTCCTAAGCCCGGAGGACTTAAGCGTAGTTTTGCATAGCGTTCTATAGTGGTCAATACTTCTTTATTGCGACT
>JAHDCQ010000196.1:1962-10134 GCA_020629845.1 Saprospiraceae bacterium
TTCTATATTGAGAATATTCAAGAATAAAACGAATACCTATGAAAAATATACTCATTCTTGCAGTTACAGCCTTTTTGCTATTTACTTGTTCGCCTCCTGAAGATAGGAAGCAAGTGAAGGCAAGTGCCAATGCGAGTACAGAACGTCCTGCTTACGCCCTAGCGATACATGGCGGCGCAGGCACGATTCGGAAAGCGAATATGACCGATGAAAAAGAAAAGCAATACCTCGAAGCGCTGAACAAAGCCCTTGATATTGGCGAAAATATTCTGAAAGAAGGCGGCACTAGCTTAGATGCGGTAGTGGAAACGATTAAGTATTTGGAGAATGTGCCGCTCTTTAATGCAGGCAAAGGCGCGGTTTTCACCAATGCAGAACGCAATGAATTGGATGCTTCCATTATGGATGGAAAAACCCAAAATGCAGGCGCAGTAGGTGGTATAACAATTGTGAAAAACCCCATTACTGCCGCACGCGCTGTGATGGAACAATCCGAACATGTGATGCTTACAGGTACAGGAGCGGAGGAATTTGCCCTAAAAGTGGGATTAGACACAGTATCAAATGATTATTTTTATACCGAAAGTCGCTTTGAAAGTTTGCAACGCATAAAAGCAGCAGAAAATGAGCAGACAGGCTTCTTGAATGAACGCGAACCGCATAAATATGGTACAGTAGGCTGTGTGGCTTTAGACCAAAGCGGCAATATCGTAGCAGGCACCTCCACAGGAGGTATGACGAATAAGCGATACAATCGTATTGGTGATTCACCGATTATTGGTGCGGGAAGCTATGCGAATAATGCGACTTGTGCGATTTCTTCTACGGGGCATGGAGAGTATTTTATTCGCTATGTGGTGGCGCATGATATTTCAGCGCGTATGGAATATAAGGGCGAAAGCCTAGCTGAGGCTGCTGATTATGTTATTAATGATAAATTGAAGAAAGCAGGCGGTTCGGGCGGTGTAATTGCGTTGGATGCGAATGGAAATGTGGCAATGCCATTCAATACGGAGGGGATGTATCGAGGCTATGCAAAACCAAATGAACGGGTGGTGAAAATTTATAAAGAGTAGAAGGATATGTTACAGCTTTCGAGTTCAGTATATTATAAAATACATAACTCGAAAGCCGTAACTTGAAGAAAGCTATTTCATCACATGCGCGGGCTGCGGTGCGCCCTGTATTCTTGTTTTTATTGATTGCACCAAAGCAGGAGAAACCTGTCGGCGTTGTACCTTTCTTTTGATGAAGTCCTTAAATGATTTTTCGCGTTTTAAAAGCTCCATATAATTTGGGTCAGACTGAATTTCTTTGAGCAGTTTTCTTTCTTCATCTCGAGGGAGTTCATTATCTAAGTACATCGTGACTTTCTTGACTAATTCCTGATAATTTCTCGAATTTCCCATCTCTCTACTTTTTTGAACTGCTCAGAAACCACTTTAACTTCCACTTTCTATTATGCTATTATCACATTGCTGCATATTTTCCAGTATCGTGACCGTGATGGCTGAACAGGGAATCCCAACAGGATTACCTTGCCATGCGGTGAAGGAAAAATTGCCAGTATGTTGTACATTCGTGAATAACATGATAGATAGCTTGTGCATTTTAAATAGTGGAATTGGATTACTTCCTAAGCAGCTTACATTTAAAAATTAATTAAATGAGTGTTGCTTCTTAAACTTTAACACACTCAATTGAAAATAATAAATTAATCAGGTTCTAGGTTTTACAAAAAATGACAGGAAGCGATGCAAGTCATTACAACTCGACAGTCTCCCTGTCATCTTATTTATTTTGCACGCTTATCCTGGAAACCAAGAGTAGCTGCATATGTTTTTAATTGCTCTTTTAGCATGTTTCGCGCACGGTGCAGACGCGAGCGTACTGTACCGATAGGAATACCTATGATTTCAGCAATTTCTTCGTACTTGAAATCTTCAATATCACAAAGAATAATCACTTCTTTGAAATCAACAGGCAATGCCTCCAATGCCATCGTTACTTCATCGCCGAGCATTGCATTATACATTTCTACACTTAAGTCAGTGTATACTGCATAGTTGGCATTTTCTTCGTTGCCATAGTTTGCTACTTCATCCAAATCTACCCGATTCGGCTGCTTGCTACGCTTACGATAGTCATTAATGAAGACGTTCTTCAAAATTCGGAACAACCAAGCTTTCGCATTGGTGCCTGCACGATAACTATCAATGAACCGAAACGCTTTCAGATAGGTTTCTTGTACCAAATCATTGGCATCACTCTCGCTATAAGTGAGATGATACGCGAAGTTGTAAAGCGCGTCTATTTCGGGCATAAACTCCGTATTGAAAATACGTAGCTGTCGTTCCCGCTGAGTTTCGTTAGCCATCATTACCATACGACATGAGTTTTAATGCTATTAACTAAATCTTTCAAATACGATTCGCTAACAGTCTTTTAGTGATAGTTTGCAACACCACTAACTCATGTAGTTTTAAGAAAGTTCCTGAAAATTATTTTTTTTTGATTTTTTTTTAAAAATCTACCAATTCTATACCTTCTACTTCACTTTCAAACCACTTCAGCGGTGCTTGAATCTTGTCGCCCGTACGCGTATCACACTTAAAAAAGAGATAATACAATTGCAGATTGCCTCCAATTCTATCCAATAGGTGTTGGAAGCGTGCTTGTCCTTTCTCCACTTTCTGTGCTAGATGGATCATTCGCCAAGAATAGAAAGCTTCATCGTGTAATTCCGTAACATCAAGTGTGGAGGAATCATCTGTGAATTTAGTGAGAAAGATGCGCGCTAACATAGAGTGGTGCTTTGTCCAATCGCGCGGACGGTTTTTGTCTTCCTCATACTTAAAGGTGTCATGTACAAAAGTTATTAACCGCAATCGTTTGCGGGTGATAGGCGAAAGAGTAGTTATCTTGTTGATATTCTCCAAAACCTCTTGTACGTGGTATAGGACTTTACCTTCAGGATGCCCATAGCGAGGGAAACCCCAATCAAGTCCCTTAAGAAATTCAGGCTGTTTTAATAGAAGTTGTTCGATTTCATTTTCTGGCTGGAATAAGTCAATCGCTTCTTCCTGTATTGCTTGCATCCGTCTCGAATTCCAGTTTAATTTCCACTGCTTTAGGGTAAAATTGTGTGTAGCAGTCATAAGTTTTATTCAGTTGGTGCTTGAATAGGCGTAGTACAAAAAACCTATTCTTTTTTCAATAGCTTTACTATTTCGTTAAACTCACGTTAAAACAAAATTAGCAGATAACAATGCTAATATACAAAGGGTTATTTTGCTAATATCATATCAGGCATATATTTTTATGATTTATGCTAATATTTTCCAATTTCTAGGTGTAATTCTGCACATTATTAGGGATAAAAATAAATTGTAAGTAGTTTATTTTATATAGTTTCTGATTTTTAGTGAGTTATTTTTTTTGGAGAGCAAGGCAAAAATTTTTAGCATAGCCTCAGCTATGGTCAAAATTTTTAACGCAACGATTCGAAAAAAATAGCCGATAAAAACGGAAAATATATAGACTAAACTACTTATTACTCGTTCTACAAATAGAAATCACTTATGAAACGACTATTTTCTTTTGTGTTCGCAGGTATTTTAGGTGGCTTGATAGTCTTAGGTGGACAACAAATGTTGCAATCTAATACAGTACTTTCATCACCAGAATCAGATACTACTATCTCCCAGTCCGTTAATTGGGAGAATAAGGATTATACGCGGGCAGTAAATGTCCCTTTTGACTTCAAAAAAGCAGCTAATATCGCTATGCCTGCGGTAGTACATATCGCAGCTTCCGCAGGAGAAGAAGAAGCAAGTGGTGATGAAAGTGATATTTTCCGTTTCTTTTTTGATGGTTTTGGAGGGCCTAAACAAGGCTCAGGTTCTGGTGTGATTTACACGCAGGACGGTTACATTATTACGAATAATCATGTTGTAGAGTTCGCGAATGACATCACAGTTACCTTGCACGACAATCGTCAATTTGAAGCAGAAGTCGTGGGGACGTACCCAAAAGCAGATTTAGCCGTCTTAAAGATAGAATCTTCGGGTTTGCCGACTTTGTCGAATGCAAATTCGGATAATGCGGAGATTGGAGAATGGGTGTTAGCAATAGGCAACCCCTTCAATTTGAATTCAACTGTGACGGCTGGTATTATTTCTTCAAAAGGAAGAAGCATTAATGCTATTGGAAATTCACCTGGGCGTGAGCGTCAGTACGACGCGATTGAATCGTTTATTCAGACCGACGCAGCCGTGAATCCAGGTAATAGCGGTGGCGCACTAGTAGATGCAGAAGGGCGTTTGCTAGGTATCAATACCGCAATTGCAACCCGTACGGGTTCATTTGCTGGCTATTCTTTTGCAATTCCAGTCAATCTTGTGACACGGATTGTAGACGATATTATAGAAGATGGCTACTATAAGCGTGGTATGTTGGGAGTTTCTATTTACCCACTAGGTAATGAGGACGCACAACGTCTAAAGTTGGATATTACGCAAGGGGTAGTGATTGAAGATTTGACCGAAGGCGGTGCTGCTCAATATGCAGGACTTTTGCCAGATGATGTGATTGTTGAAGTGGATAATAAGTCAATTAAATCCGTCCCTGAATTACAGGAAGTGATTGGTACCGCAAAGGTTGGCGATGTGGTAAATGTTAAAGTTTACCGAGATGGTTATCTTCAGAGCTTCCCAGTACGTCTAAAAGAAGGCTAAACCAAGCATTTATGCACTTTTCGCAAAAGCGTTAAACTATTTGATTTAAGAGTTTATTAACATTTCTTTTGCAACAAAGGTGCATGTAGCTTGGTTATTAAATACAGCTAAAAGACTTGTTTAAAGTTGGTTTTTCGTTTTGTTTTGATGTGTCTGCTTCCTATCTAGGAAGCAGACTTTTTTATATAATTTTAACTCAAAAATCCAATTTATTTACTCCATCAAGTAGTACCCCAAAATGCTTTATGTAAAAATCTCCTTATTTCATCCAGTATTAGTCCTATTTCAAAATTTTCCATTTCTCCACTTCCCATTGTCCTTCTATCTTCACTATCACAAGCGGTTAAATCCGCTACACACAAAACAAAGATAGTGACATTTAGGGCTGATCTTATGCCCTTTTTCAAGGCAACACACAAGATGAACCGTATTCGAAATTTTTTAGACGACTGCTTATCGCTCGTCTATCCGCGCTTATGTTTAGCATGTTTGCGCGACCAACCAGCCAGTAGAGAGGATGTGATTTGTACACATTGTGACTACCATCTACCTCGCACCCAGCAACATATAGATAAGGAAAATCGCTTTACAGAGCGTTTTTGGGGACGCGTACAGGTACAAACAGGAGCTGCATTGTATCAATTTTCAAAAGAGAATAAGGTACAAAAACTGATTCATAATCTTAAGTACAAAGGACATAAGGAAATAGGCATCCAACTTGGCTTCCAATACGGAAGATACCTCAAAGAATATGCCCATTTCAAGGATGTAGATTGTATCGTGCCTGTACCATTGCATCCTAAAAAGCAACGCAAACGCGGTTACAATCAAAGTGCTGCCTTTGCAGAAGGTTTAGGAGAGAAAATGAATATAAAGTGCGTTCATCACGGACTAACGCGCACCCTGTATAGCGAATCTTTAACCAAAAAGTCTCGAGCAGAACGTTTGAATCAAATAAAGGAAGCTTTCCAAGTGAAAGAATACAAAAAATTGATAGGCAAACATATTCTGCTGGTAGATGATGTCCTTACAACAGGCGCGACCTTGGAAGCTTGTGCAACAAAATTGCTACAAATTCCTGATGTCCGCGTCAGTATGGCAACGATTGCGATTACGGAGCATTAATTTGAGTTCTGTAAAAAGATATTATGGAAGATTGGTTATTCCGCTTCCAATTCACCTGAATTGCGTATACATCCATGCGTTGAAATTAAAAGTTGAGCTTTTTTCAAAAAGCTCGACTTTTATGTCTACTGCTTTTTCATTATTGAAACTGTCTGAATTTCATAATCTTTGTAGAAAATACATAGATTTTGAAGACGAGAAGAACAAAAGCCATAGATATTCTATGTGCAGGCGAATTGCTAGTTGATTTCATCAGTACGGATTTTGCAGAAAGCATGGATGAAGTCACGAATTTTAAACGTTTTGCGGGTGGAAGCCCTTCCAATTTGTGCATGAATATGGCACGTTTAGGAAATACATCCTTACTAGTAGCTAGTGTTGGTAAAGACGATATGGGGCAATTTTTAAGGCAAAAGCTACAGTCATTGGGTGTACATACCGACTATTTGCGCCATTTGAATATACCCACTACGCTTATATTGGTGACGCGCTCTAAAGAAGTTTCCAATTTTGAAGCCTATCGTGCAGCAGATAAAGAAATTACGATTGCACAATTCTCTGATGACTTACTTCAAAAAGTTCGTATTTTTCATACTACTTGTTTTGGTTTAAGTCTGGAACCTGCTCAAACTGCCATTTTACAAGCAGCTAAAAAAGCAGCACAGTTTGGCGTACAACTGAGTATTGATGCGAATTATGCCCAAAAAGTATGGCCAGATCGAGTAGCAGCGCAGCGCATAGTAGCAGATTATTGTAGTTTGGGAACATTGGTCAAAATCAGCGAAGTAGATTGGGAACGTTTGTATGAATCACCTTTTCAATCTAAAGAGCAGGTAGGGGCACATTTTTTAGAGCTTGGTGCAAAGGAAGTTTGCCTTACGATGGGAAGTGAAGGATGCTTTACAATGAACGCAAACACTCAATTTTTCCTAGAAAGCCGTCCAGTAGAGGTGCGTGACACGACAGGAGCAGGCGATGCGTTTTGGTCGGGCTATCTTACGGCTTGGCTAGATGGAAAACCACTCCAAGACTGCGCTAGAAATGGACGCAACATGGCTGAATTAAAATTGGGACATTTTGGGGAATTACCTGATAGAGTGGAGCTTTAAAGCCCAATTTCCGCACGGTTTTCTTCTAGCACCGCTATGATAAACGTAATTAAATCCTTCAATTCCATTTCTAGTAATTCTGCGCCTAAATAGACTTCGCCTCTATCCACAGAAGCAGCGAATTTCTTATTTTTCAGTTTTTTAATCACCGATTTTGCCGCTAAACCTTCAATCTTAGTCGGACGAATAAGCGCGCAGGCATAAATGAAGCCTGTCAATTCATCTGCGGCTAAAATGCACTTATCCAGCAAGCTTTCTCTCGGAACTCCCCATTTAGAATAATGCCCTGCTATGGCATGTGCGATTTCATTTTCACCCATTTCTTCCAATTGTGCTACTATGACCTTTGGGTGCTGTTCTGGATGTGCCTCGTAGTCTGCATCGTGTAGTAAGCCCGTGATACCGAACTTGGCTGCATCTTCTCCATATTTTCGAGCTAGGGCTTCCATTACCAACTCCACCGTCCGTGCATGGCGCAGCAGCGATTCGGATTTCGTCATACTTTCTAGGATACTGCGGGCTTGTTCGTGTGTAAGCATATGTGCTGAATTTGCTCAAATATAGTTGGAATTAATTGGGTTTTCTCGGATAGTTAAACACTTTCTGAGGAAACCCTAATTAACTCGACTTTAGCCATTGGAAATTTCCAACTATCGGAATTGACTTTCAATTGAGAACTTTAATTTATTGACAGTTGTCATTTTCAAAAACTGCGAGAATATGCCATTATGGTTTTGTCACGCTAAGCAGCTAACAGCTAAAGTTGAGCTTAACACAATAATTAAATTTTTAGTAAAAAATTAGTTTAAATTGTGACATTTAAATAACTTTATAATTCAAGTTGTATAGTAGAGGGTATTTATTTCCGAAGCCCTAGAAAACTAAAAAGCGTTGTTCTAATTTTCAACCCTTTGCTTTTCATAGTTTTTTTCTATGGCATTCACTTTTGTTATTGATATAAGAAGCTACTAAAATCCGTGTGTATAACAAATTGCACTTTTTCGCCTGAAAAATTTACAATGTATGTTTTTGCATACGTCCCCCACCAATGAATTGGTGGGCTGAATTTTATCACGAAATCGTTTTAGCCCACCAATTCATTGGTGGGAGAAGCAAATCATACAATTGTGCAATTTGTTATACACACCTAAAATCCTTATATAATGAAAAAAATAAACTACGGTCATTTTCTACTTATACCT
>JAHDCQ010000197.1 GCA_020629845.1 Saprospiraceae bacterium
TTTCTAAAACTCAAAACATTGCAATTTTCCTGCATTATTCCCTACTAAAATCAATGACTTTCCACCTGCATTAAGCCTAGCTAAGGACTTTGCATTTTGTGGCGCGACGAAACCCGACTCTCGATTCGGTACGGCACGGAAAGGGGCATCTGCATTGCCTGTACCGAGCAGTAGGGTGCCATTGCCCGCATCGTAACGCACCGTTTCAGGCTCTGCGCCGAAGCGGTTACCTGCTAATAGTAAATCCTTGATGCCGTCCTTATTATAGTCATCTACCAAAGCGGCATTGACGGGAGCTAGTTGCGCTTCAGGGTTCAGAGCTTGTACGTCAAATTTGCCGCCTTTATTGATGAGTATCGCGCTGTAAAAATAGTTAGCCGTTAAGTGTTTTGCCTCCTGTAGTTTTTCGCCATATACGTCTTGGATAGTGGCTTCGCCAAATGCATCGTAAGTGGGGAATTTATCTAAAATAAAGGGCATTTGCTCTGAGGAACACTCTCTGCCACGTAGCGGCACCAGCTCGTTTTCAGCATATTTGGCTAATACAATATCCAAGCTACCACTTCCATCAAAATCATGCGCGTAGAGGTGCAAGGGCTTGTCCATATTTGGTTGAAATTTATTATTCATCCCAATATTTCCAACAATATAATCGAGATCGCCATCGCCATCTATATCATTGGCGGTGATGCTGTTCCACCAGCCTTTATACTCCTCCAAGCCATATTGCGCGCTTATGTCCTTGAATTTTCCACCTTCATTTTTGTAGCAATGAATTGCTGTCCACTCTCCTACGAGCATCAATTCGTCCGTGCCGTCGGCATCTATATCTGTCCACATGGCATCCGTCACGATACCTATATTTGCCAAGTCAGGCGCGAGTGTAGCCGTTACATCTTGGAATACGCCATTGTTATTTTCGAGTAAATAACTACGGTCTGCCATTGGGTAAAGCGCAGGCTTGGCGCGCCCACCTACGAATAAATCCAAGTCGCCATCTTTATCAAAATCGGTAGCCACTACGCAAGAACCACTTGCTGTCACATTCGCTACACGATTGGCGGCAAAAGAGAAATTGCCTTTTCCATCGTTGAGGTAGATTCTATCTTGCGTGAAGCGCGTATCGGAGGTTTCATTGCCACCACTTACTACATAGAGGTCTTGGTCGCCATCGCCATCCGCATCAAAAAATAGGCAACCCATATCCTCAAAATTGGCACTTTCTTGCCACACATTTACGTTCGTTGGCACAAAATTCTGATTCGCAGCTTGCACATATAAAGCCCCTGCTGTACCATAAGCTCCACCGATGTAAACGTCCTGTAGTTGGTCGCCATTCACATCGCCAACTGCCATAAATGGGCCGAGTTGCGATTGCTTATGCGGCAATAGGATTTCGCGGCTAAAATCATCGAATGGGTTTTCTTGATGTGCAAATTGTAGTGGGGTATTTTGTATTTCTTTAAAGATAGGCGTAGTTTTTGCCATATTTGTACTTGTTCCAGCCTTTGCTTCTGCATATTTTAAGCTCAATACTTGATTTGCAGCCACCTCTTTTAGTACTTGTGTTTTGCCATCGGGCCAAGTGACTTGTAGTTGGGCTATATTTTTATTTTCACCTAATCCAAAATGTAAAATAGGCTCTACACTTGACTGAAATCCACGTGTTAGAATTTGCTCCTGCATCATTTTTTGCCCATCTACTAGCAAGGTAACTTTTGCACCTATGCCTAAGCGGTTGCTTGTTTTGCCTTCTAGCCGAACGCGTAAATAGTTATTAGCTGCGCTCGTGTTTTTATAGATAGTAGCAGCGGCATCTATACTATTAATCACCAAATCCAAATCGCCATCTTTATCTAGGTCAGCGTAAGCAGCTCCGTTTGAATTGACAGGCGTTTTCAAGCCTGCTTGATAGGTCAATTCTTTGAATTGTAGATTACCTGTATTTTGGAAAAATACATTATTAATTTTCCGAGCAGGTGCTAGTTTGGCTGCTTCTAGTGGACTCAGGCGATTACCTGCTGTGTAACTTGCTTTAATTCTATTTTTTAAATCATTATCGGTGATATCGCGCTTAATACCATTGGTGACAAATAAGTCTTTGAAGCCATCATTATTATAATCCGCTGCTAGGATTGCCCAACTCCAATCGGTTTTGTTGATGCCTGCAAATTGTCCAATTTCACTAAACTGTCCATCACCCTGATTGAGTTGCAAAGTATTGCACATGTATTGATAATGATTGCCTTGCTGCACCATACCTCGGAAAAATGCGGGACGCATAGATGCCATCATGGTTTTCGATATTTTGTTGGTACTTGGCAACATATCCACTACCATAATATCAGGCAAGGCATCATTATTAATATCTGCAATATCAGACCCCATTCCATTGAAAGAGATATGCTTGGTGGCATTCAGGACTTGATTAGTAAATGTACCATCTTGATTGTTATAGTACATGAAATCTGGCTCTAGAAAGTCATTAGCCACATAAATATCGAGCCAACCATCGTCGTTCAAATCACCTACGGAAACACTTAAGCCCCAAGCCAGATTATTGATGCCTGCTGCAAGACTCACATCTTCAAACTTACCTGCTGCCACTTGCTTGTAGAGCTTATCACGTTCATGTGCCTTAAAATTTCCTCCTTCAAACGGACGAATAGTACTATTGGACTGGTAATCTATCGGGTGGTTGATGAGATACATATCCAATAATCCATCCTTGTCATAATCAAAAAAGACTGCCCCCGCGGAATATCCCCTATCGCCAAGCCCATAGTTTGCCGCACTTTCGGTGAACGTCAAATCGCCATTATTGATATAGAGCTGATTTTGGCGTAAAATATCCGCACGGAAACCAGAACGACATACATAAATATCAAGCAAACCATCCCCATTAATATCTGCCATAGTGGTACTCGTATTCCAAGCATTATCTGGCACAATTTTGGCTCTAGCCGTAATATCTTCAAATGTTAAATCTCCCTTATTCAAGTAGAGGGCATTACCGACTTGATTGCCTGTAAAGAAAATATCAGCTAATTCATCTCCATTAATGTCACCTACTGACACACCACCGCCATTATAAAAATGCGGAAAGGTCCAATAATCAAATCCAGGCTCTTCTTTTACAGTATTGGTAAACTTGATTCCTGTCGCATCGCTCTGCAATTCTTGAAACTGTATCGGATAATCCTTATAGGCTTTGGGTGCATTGGATGTGGAAGTGGTAGATGTAGTGGAGTCTGACTTATTACTAGTTTCGTCTTTAGCACAAGCCCAAAGCAGACTTAATACTACTATAAGTAAAAAGGAATAATTCAACTTGTTCATGTATGATTATGATTAGCTAATACTCTATCAAAATGCCATAAATATAATACATTGCCTTAATTTAAGTAAAAAATATGATTTTTCGCCTACAAGAAACTAAAGGCAACGTTCTTGCTGTTATTCGGAAAAATACAAGCTTATGTTACTTTATCGACCCGTAAATCAGGCAGAATTGGATTTAATTATCCAAAATAATTGGCAGGCGTTTCCACCACGATTGCTAGGACAGCCCATTTTTTATCCTGTACTCAATGAGGCGTATGCGGAGCAAATTACTAGAGAATGGAATGTACCGACCTATGGCATCGGACATGTGCTACGCTTTGAAGTAGCTGATACATTCTTAGCGAACTATGAAGTACAAAAAGTAGGACTCGACCATCATTTGGAATATTGGATTCCTTCGGAAGATTTAGCAGCCTTCAATGCTCATATTATAGGCCGCATTGAATTGATGAGCACCTTTAGGAATGAATAACGTAACTATTTAGAAGAGAGAAGAGAGACCGTCCTTTTGGACTGAGAGAAAAGAGATTACAATGCTATAACTTTCCTTTTTCCAATACTTTTGCCAAAGTTTATGTTTTCAACTAAGCGTGAAATGCATTTGGATTTGTCCGTCTCTCTTCTCTCCTCTGCTAAATAGTTACTAAATAACTTTACAAATTTCGCCTAGAAGATGTCGTACAAATAAAATGCATTTCTTCTAATAGCTAGAAATTATTTTCGGCTCTTTGACAATTTTCGCCAGATGGACGGGCGACTCCAAGCTCGCCTGTCCATTCGACCAGTACATAGTGGACAGTCGAACTGAAGTCGACCGTCCACCTGTGCGTTTTTGGCAAAAATTGTCAAAGAGTCTCATTTTCCTGCTTAGGCGAAGTACTGCCCTCATAGATAAAAGGAATCGTAAAGTCCTTTTCGATATACACTTGAGAGTTAGTGACATAAGCCTTCCTTTTCAACGTCAATTCATTGATACCCAAGTGGACATTTTCTAGCGGAAAGGTGCAGATAAAGCCTTTCTCCCCGAGGTTGGGATGCACGTAAAACGCTAGGTGAACCAACGAGTCTGGAACACGCTGCTGATTGATTTCAAAGTAAAAATATTGTTTAATAATGGATTTTAGACGCGTCAAATAGTCTCGATAGGCGAGTTTTTCGTTGGCTATAAAATTAAGGGTTAAACTATCTTTTTGAGTACCAATGTCCATACTATTTCTTTGCTCATAAAATGCTGCTTCTCGCTCCTCGTAATACTCCGCGTGTTCAGTCGCTGGTCTTTTCTTAATGAAGCTATACTCCCGTCGGTTTTTACTGCTCAGATTATTGATAAGCAAGATAGAACTGTCCGTTCTTGCAATAAAATCATCTAGAGATTTGGTGTGTTTAACAAACACTTTCATAATGGGCGATTCAATGATATGATTCGACAAGCTTAGGTTGTTTATCGTTGCATAGTTTCCTTCTTCCTTTGCTGCTTGCCTTAAATCATCATAGAATTTAGGTTGAAAAGCAGTCCGCATATGCTCTTCGTAGAATGATTGTTTAAGTCTCGGAAAGAATTTATAATCATAATCCGTATAGCTAAACCTATCACCAGAAAGGCAATAAATAACAATAGGTATAATTAGAACAATCCATTTTACATATTTCTGATCCAGAAAATTAAACAATATTGGTCGCCATAGAAAGGAGAGTGTAATGCTGCTGACAAAGCGGTAAAGTCCAAAATATAGGGGTTTAAAAATAGGGATATTAATGGTTTTCAGCCATCCTAAAGTCAGGAAATCGAACGCCACAATAGCCCCTAATACAATTAGAATAATTTGTACTATTTCTCTAATGCCGTTTCCTATTCCTAATTCTTCTAGCAACTCAATAACTAGCGAAACTTCAAACATATATAGCACTAAAGAAATACCTACAAAAAACATGAGGTACGTAAAAGCTAGTATAGAACTAGACAGGTTTTCTAATGTGTGAATGTAATCATCGAAACTGCCCACACGCTGGCGAAGGTGCTGTTTAAATTTGTCATGGTATTTAAACTCATCAAAATCAATGTCGCCAGAAACATATCGTAATCCGATAGCACCAATCCAAAGTCCTCGTATGAAAATAAGCAAGAGCAAGGAAAAAATGAATAAGCCACAGAAATCATTAAAAAAAGCATACATATTAGTAGCTTGATTAATGCCTCCACCATAAATATCAGCCTCATTCGCATAGAATTGCACTTCTTTCAGCTCAAGAAATTCCCGCAATCGAATCAAACCAAACAACACGAAACCCGTGATAATCAGCTCCAAGTTCCAGCTTTGTTCTTGGAGTTGGTCGAGCCACTTTGTTCGATTATTGTTGTTTTGATTTGTCATGATTGTTATTTTTAATTGTAGTACTTGTAAACCCAACTCAGCAAAAACTAATCCAAGCGAATCCCAAGTTCCTACAGTAAAGATATAGAAATAAGCTAGTTTAATTTTGCAATACATACAAACTAGTCTACTCTCATAGGAACTATCCCTTCCGAAGAAATGTAGATAAAATCACTAACATAAATTATCTTCGCGGCTTGAAACGGTATTCGATACCGAAAAAACAACAGCATGAACGAACCGAAACGATATTTAGTCACCTCAGCCTTGCCCTATGCCAACGGGCCATTACACATTGGACACTTAGCAGGCGCGTATTTGTCAGCAGACATTTTCGTGCGCTATTTGCGTCTCATGGGCAAAGATGTGGTCTATATCGGTGGCTCGGATGAGCATGGCGCAGCGATTACGATACGAGCAAAAAAGGAAGGCATCACGCCACGCGAGATTATTGATAAATACCATACGCTATTCGAGGATACTTTCCGTAGAATTGGTATTTCTTATGATAAATATCACCGTACCTCTGAACCGATACACCACGAAACTTCGCAGGAGTTTTTTAGAAAGCTCTATGATAAAGGCGAGTTCGTGGAGCAAACCACCGAGCAGTATTTCGATGAGTCGGCAAAGCAGTTTTTGGCGGATCGCTACATTATTGGCACTTGTCCAAAATGTAACCATACCGAAGCCTATGGTGACCAATGCGAGAATTGCGGTTCTACCCTCAGCCCAACGGATTTGATAGAACCTCGCTCTACTTTGAGTGGCAATAAACCCGTGCTGAAAACCACAACCCACTGGTATTTGCCCTTAGATAAATACGAAGCTTGGCTACGCGAATGGGTAGAAACAGGCGTAGTGGATGGCGAAAAACAACACGAACCAAATGCGTGGAAAAACCATGTACTAGGGCAATGTAAATCTTGGCTAGATGGTGGACTCCAGCCACGCGCCATGACCCGCGACTTGAGTTGGGGTGTAGATGTACCGCAGGAAATTCCTGGCGCGGAAGGCAAAAAACTCTATGTTTGGATGGACGCGCCGATTGGCTACATTTCTTCCACCAAGCAGTGGGCAGCAGATAATGGCAAAGATTGGAAACCTTATTGGCAAGATAAGGACACCGCGCTTGTGCATTTCATCGGCAAGGACAATATCGTGTTTCATTGCTTGATTTTTCCTGCGATTTTGAAAGCGGCGGGTGATTATATTTTGCCTGTAAATGTGCCAGCCAATCAGTTTATGAACCTAGAAGGACGCAAGATTTCGACTTCTAAAAATTGGGCAGTTTGGGTACACGAGTATGTGCAAGAATTTGAGGGGCGTGAGGATGAATTGCGCTACAATATGATAAAAAATATGCCCGAAAACCGCGATAGCGAATTTACTTGGAAAGGTTATCAAGAGACGAATAATAATGAGTTGGTGAATAATCTCGGCAATTTCATCAATCGTGTGCTGGTGCTGACCAATAAATACTATGGCGGGGTCGTGCCTGCTATTGACCAACGCCAACGCATCAATAGCAGCCTCGCGCCAGAAGAGTCGGCGAGTTATAAAGAGGAATTGCGCGTACTATACGAAGGCTTGCGTAATGTGAGTGTGAATATCAAAAAGTACGAGTTCCGTGCCGCGCTCACGGCTTTGATGGAGATTTCATCGAAAGGGAATCAGTTGTTGCAGTTCAATGAACCCTGGAAGCGACAAAAAACTGAGCCAGAAGATGTGAAAGTAGTGATGAATTTGGGCGTGCAAATTGTAGCTGCTTTGAGTGTGGCTTGTCGCCCGTTTTTGCCCTTTACTTCGGATAAATTGCGGACGATGCTGAATTTGCCTGCTATCGAAGAGCAAGGTGAATTGCAAGCCATTTTGGAAAAATTGGAGCAGAACGAAGCCATCGTTCCAGAAGGGCATCAAATAGGCAAGGGCGCGTATCTATTTGAGCGCATCAAGGATGATGTGATAGATGCACAAATCGCTAAACTAGAAGCAGCAAATGCTGCCAATGCAGGCGTGGAGTATGAAGCCGTAAAAGATACGATTCAGTTCGATGATTTCTCCAAATTAGATTTGCGGACGGGCAAAATCATCGCAGCAGAAAAAATGAAAAAAGCGAAAAAACTGCTCAAACTCACGGTTGATTTGGGCTTTGAAGAACGTACTGTAGTTTCAGGCATCGCCGAGTTTTTCAAGCCCGAAGACATTATTGGGCAAGAAATTGTGCTGGTAGCCAATCTCGCGCCCCGCAAGCTGCGTGGCGTAGAATCACAAGGCATGATTTTGATGGCAGAGAATGAAAAAGGAGAATTGGGTTTTGTGAGTCCGCCGAAGGATTGGGTTACGGGTTTTACGGTGCGATAAGAAAGACCGCTTTGCTGAGAGAAGAGAGATAAAAGTCTCTGCTCTCTCAACTAAGTGGTCTCTAATCTGTCAATGAAGCGGTCTTATTTTGGTAACACCACTGCATCCAATACGTGTACAATACCGTTAGAAGCCCGTACGTCCGTAGCCGTCACGAAAGACTGTCCACCATTTTCATCCGTCAGTATCACGCTTTTAGCGCGCATCGTTGCGGTCAATTTTCCACCTTGTACCGTCTTAATCGTTGCTTCGCCGCCGCCTAGCTTTATTGCCTCCACAATATCACCAGCATCAAACTTACCTGCTACCACATGATAGGTCAAAATACCTGCCAATTGTGATTTATTCGATGGTTTCAATAGGCTTTCTACCGTTCCTGTTGGCAGCTTATCAAATGCCTCATTCGTAGGCGCGAAAACTGTGAATGGCCCGTCGCTTTTCAAAGTACCGACCAAATCTGCTGCTTGCACGGCTGCTACTAGAGTACCAAAATTATCATCGCCTGCGGCTACATCTACAATGTCCTTCTCATGTCCCCAATTGTAGGAGGTTTGTCTAGCGTGTCCTTTGTTGCTATTACATTGCGCTTGCACACTCATCGCTACGATTGCCAATACGAATACTAACATTAACTTTTTCATCGGTGAATTCTTTTTACAGGACTGTTTAATCTTTTGTCCTGATTTATTAAACAATTGTGATTTCGAGTATACTTACCGAAGAAAAAGGTGTTTGGATTTTTTGGGTGGGATTTTTTTTGAAAAAACTCAAAATTCCCTTGAAGCAGGAAATAATTCATCTATTCTTCAAAATCCGAAATTTTTTCGGATTTTTTAACATTTCCGATTTTTTTTCGGAAAGTCATTTCAGTAAAAAACAAACACACAGCCTTCAACTGTCTGACTATGAATTACTTACATTGAGTTTGTGTTTTTTTGGCACGATTCATGCTTTTCAGTAAAGTATATAAAAATCTTGTTCTTTGAAAAAGAATCAATATACCCTCCTATTGGTAGGTAAGATAGGTTAGTAAAGAGTCCTTAGCTTAGAGGATAAAAAACTTTACTCCTTCAACGCCATAATTGCTTTTAACTAAAATAGCAAAAAATGGAAACTACTGAACCTACAAGAGGAGATATTCTACGAAACCGATTTAAAGAAATGGAGCGGCTTGGTAAGCAATGTAAAACTCAAGCAAATGAGTTTAAACGCCTACTTCAAGCCTACCGAACTTTTGACGATAGAAGTCTAGAGGATTATGTGCTTTATTACTTAAGAACGAAACTAGGTAAAAAACCGCTTAGGGCATATTACACAAAAAAAACGTATGAATACATTGTCGAAAGAATTAGCGATAGCTTAAAAGTAGAGCTTCCAGAAGTTCTCTTTCAAGAAAAACTACCTTTTATATTTGAAGTAGTCATTACCATTCAATATTTGCATAATCAAATTTTGGATGAGAAATATGGCGTTAATACGCCCAAAGAAATTAACAAAAACCTGATTACAGCTAATATTCTTCGTGAACTACTCTCCGCTTATTTGCACGAATTATCGCCTTCTTTAGGTGTTAAAAAACATATTATACTACAAACGAATATTAGCAAATTATTCATGACGGTAGATATTGGTCAGCGTATGGATAAAAAATATAATCACTACAAATACTACAAAGAGAAAAACTTTCCCCCTTTCACTGATTGCAATTGTTTGGTCAACTCAAACGAATTTGAATGGATGCGTTCTGTAATTACGCAGATACAAGGGGAGATAGAAGACAGAGACACATTCATTGAGCTTTACTTTCGTAGAATATACAAATCCAATGTGGTATTCTTCTTGGTCATTGTAGATACGATTTTGGAGTTGCTAGATTGTTCAAAGGAACAATTTGAAGATTTGAGGCAATATGCAGTTTACTATGGTTTTATGCTACAAGTCATTAATGACTATGCAGATTTTGCCTATTCAGAGGATAAAGATGAGCGAAAAAATCTACAAACAGCGGGACGCAAAAC
>JAHDCQ010000198.1:0-7965 GCA_020629845.1 Saprospiraceae bacterium
CGGATATTGTATTGGCGTATAAGCCTGAATCCTCGCGCTATTTGAGTGGCTATGGGGTGGAGTCGGTGGCGGCTTGATGGAAATTTCTCCCCAAAGGCAATTCATCGGCTAATGGGATTTACCAACCTCTGGTTGGAATTAGCCGATGAATGTTTACCCTTATTCCAACACTATCTTCAATTCTGCAAATTCGCCTTTTTTGCTGCTGAGAACGCGCTGGTATTCGTCCGTGCCATCATCTATGAGGATAGCGGCGGTGTTGGGTGGATTATCACCTTCATTGTGGGCGAGTAATTTAAAGATGTTCACGCCTTCTTTGAGTTCGATGGTGAAAATATGCTCGTTCTTTTTGACTGCTATTTCCTTTTTGATGCGAGCATCATTTAAGAAGACCGACACAATGTCGCCATCTTCTTTTTGGTCATCCCACATTTTTACCGTTACGGTTTTGGACTTGACTTTTATAGCACCTTTAGGAAGTTCTGCCATTCCAGATTCGCAGCCATATTTGTAGGTTTTGCCGTTCGTTGGATTTTTAATTTCAATGCAGTCTACTATCAAATTAGGCGCATCGCCGATGCTAAAACTGGGATTTAGATATTCTAATTGGTCAAAATTATCACCGAATTGCCGTGCTTCGCTTCTTGGTACCTTTAGTTGAAAAGGTTCTACATTATTGAAGGTAAGTGTGAAGGCTTCTTTATCTGCGTCGTATTTTTTTGTGCCGCATTGCCAGTTTATTGAATTTGCTACTTCCTCAATTGCTTGGCGTGTAAATTCTTTAGTTTTACTTTCTTTTTCAGATGTGATTCTTTGCTCAAACTCAGCAGTAGATTCGTATTCGTCTTTTTGACTCCATTTTGAGATGTTTTGTTGAATCTTATTACTTATAAATTCTTTTGGATTTGTACCTAAATCATTCAACAAAGCATTCAATTCACAATTATCTAGAAGTCTATTATAAATTCGTATATCGTCAATAATTCCACTAAAAAAACCTACTATTTCATCTTGATTCTTACAATATGATTTCTTTGCTCCAATCTGTAATGGGGCGCGAGTTTGGTGAATTTCAGGAAAATCAGATGGTTGAATTGTTTGACAATTATTGCTATACCCCATCTCATAATAATGTCTCAAATCACTAGTGCTGATTTTTTCTCCATTCTTATAAGCAGTCAGAGATTTTGTTTTTGAATCAAAAAGCCAACAATAAAAATGGTATTCGGCAGCATTTACTTTTCCATTTAAAGTTCCAGCACTAATCCTTTTTCCATCTGCCCTGCCTCCTTTTCCTATTAACTGAATATTCATTTCTTCTCCAACATTCTTTTCATCTTCTGGTGCTTTGTAACATTTTCTACTTCTTCCTCCATGTCCTATTTGATAAGATGTTCCTTTAAAATCTTTCGTATTTCTTTCTGGACAATTTTCTCCTTTAAACAAAATTAGACCACTCTTACTTTTCATCGGTTTAATCCAAAAGCAAAAAGAAAAATCACCTTTCACACTTCCACCTTTAGGAACTACAATGTAATCATCTACCCCATCAAATAAAAACGCAGAATTTTCATTACCATGTCTATCTTCAACTGATTCTATTTCACCATAAATTTTTCCATGGAAATTGTTTTTGCTTTCGTCTTTTGCATCTCCATTAAAGGGGTAATATCCAATTAAACCATCATCAATATTTTGAGCATTTACAAAAGAAAAAATAAGCATAAAAAAGAAAACCAATAATCGAATTTTCATGTTTTTTTGATTTTTACGATAAAAAAAATTTAACCTGATACGCATTACTCCAACACTATCTTCAATTCTGCAAATTCGCCTTTTTTGCTGCTGAGAACGCGCTGGTATTCGTCTGTGCCATCATCTATGAGGATAGCAGCGGTGTTGGGTGGATTATCGCCTTCGTTGTGCGCAAGTAATTTGAATATGTTTACGCCTTCTTTGAGTTCGATGGTGAAAATATGCTCGTTCTTTTTGACCGCAATTTCCTTTTTGATGCGGGCATCATTTAGAAACACCGAAACAATGTCGCCATCTTCTTTTTGGTCATCCCACATTTTTATCGTTACGGTTTTGGACTTGACTTTTATCGCATCTTTAGGTATTTCTACCATTGCAGGTTCGCAGCCATATTTGTAGATTTTGCCGTTCGTTGGATTTTTGATTTCCATGCAATCTACTATCAAATTAGGCGTATCGCCGATGCTAAAGCTGGGATTGAGATATTCTAATTGGTCAAAATTATCACCGAATTGCCGTGCTTCGCTTCTTGGTACTTCTAGTTGGAAAGGCTCTACATTATTGAAGGTAAGTGTGAAGGCTTCTTTATCTGCGTCGTATTGTTTTGTACCGCATTGCCATAGTATTCCTTCTGCTACTTCGTCAATAATTTCTTTTTCAAATGTGGCACGTTGTACTTCTGATTGGCTATTTATTCGTTTTTCATGTTCTTTAGTCGTTTCGTACTCGTCTTTTTGTTTCCACAAATTCACTTTATCCATTGTATAATTCGCTATCCTTTCTTTAGGAGAAGTTGAATCTTGAGACTCTCCCAAAAGTAGTGCTAATTCACACTCATTCAGTTTACCTGAATATATTTTGATGTCATCAATTATACCCTTAAATTTGTCCGATGCTCCCCCTCTATACAAGCTTGCTCCAATACAAAGAGGCAAAGTATTTGCTTTTAATTCTCCTGCACCTCCTGATTGCACTAATACTCCATTAACATAAGTAGCTGAATAATTTTCAGATGGTTTTCTTATTGAAATTATATTGTACCAAGTGTTTTCACGTAATTTAGTTGCTAGTCCTTTCGGGATGTTGTCTTTTACATCGAACATCAAAGCATAACTTGTTTCTTTAGCGACCATTCCTTTTCTATAAAAAGCTATATGATGTCCTCCAGGGTCTTTAGTTAAATTAAAAGCTTTAAACCAAATGGAGATAGTAAAATCTTTGGTCAAATCGATTGAACTAGAATGAGGTACTTTAATATAAGAATATCGTCCATCAAAAAAAAAAGCGGAATTAGGATTTCCAAATCTATCTTCAGTAGATTTACAACTTATATTCTCGCCATGATTGGCATTACCACTTTCATCATTAGCAGTTCCATTAAATGGATAATGAGCTACAAGTTTATACTCCGAATGTTGAGCATTCATAAAAAATCCAATAAGTAGAAAAAGAGAAAATAATACTCGAATTTTCATGTTTTCTTGATTTTATAATTTTGAAAAAAATGGTTATTTTTTAATAAGAGTCTTATACAAGCCATCAGACGCTTTCTAAAGTATCCGATGGCTTCACATACTATTCTAGCACAATAGTAAGCTCCGCAAAATCTCCTTTTTTGCTACTAAGTATGCGCTGATGTTCATTCACACCATCATCAATAAGAATAGCAGCAGTGTTAGGTGGATTCTTACCTTCGTTATGAGCAAGTAATTTGAACGTATTTACTCCTTCTTTGAGTTCGATAGTAAAAATATGTTCATTCTTTTTTACCGTTATTTCCTTTTTGATGCGAACATCATTCAAAAAAACGGAAACAATATCGCCATCTTCTGCCGCATCATCCCACATTTTTACTGTTACGGTCTTGGAGTTTACCTTTACCGCGTCTTTAGGTATTTCTACCATTGCAGGTTCGCAGCCATATTTGTAGGTTTTGCCGTTCATCGAATTCTTAATCTCCATGCAGCCTACTATCAAATTAGGCGCATCACCAATACTAAAACTAGGGTTTAGATATTCTAATTGGGCAAAATTATCACCAAATTGCCGTGCTTCACTTCTTGGTACTTTTAGCAGGAAAGGCTCTACATTATTGAAGGTAAGTGTGAAAGCTTCTTTGTCTGCATCATATTTTTTTGTGCCGCATTGCCATAGTATTCCTTTTGCTACTTCGTCAATAATTTCTTTTTCAAATGTAGCTCGTTGCGCTTCTGATTGACTATTTATTCGTTCTTCATGTTCTTTAGTAGTTTCGTATTCGTCTTTTTGTTTCCAAACTGACATCCTGCCTAAAATGTAACTCGATATAACTTCTTTTGGGTGTTTTTTACTGTTTTTTCGATTCAAAAGTTCTATCTCACACTCACTAAGTGCTCGGTTGTATATACGAATGTCATCAACTATTCCATGAAACTTATTACCAGGTCTATTTGTGTCTGTTCCGATTCGTAACGGCATATTAGAATACCCTAAAGTATAATTACAGTCAGAAGCACTATTTAAAACTCCATCAACATATAATTTCATTTTTTTACCATCATAAGTACATATGAACTGTGTCCATTTTCCTAACTTAGGCACTTCTTTTTGTACCACAGAACATCCACCATTTAATGTACGAATCCCTCCTGACCATTTATTGCCTCTTCTTGATGCAGACCAAATACCATATGAATGCCAAGGAGACCTGTCATGGTATCTTTTAGTAATTACCATATTCCATTCGGTTTTAACACTTTGTGGTTTAAACCAAGCAACTATTGTAAGTTGGTCTGTTGGCTCTATTGATGGATGACTTTTTATTTCAATCCAATCTGATATTCCATCAAAATAATATGCGTGGTTTTTGTTACCAAACCTATCAGCCGTCAGTTCAGCACCATATACCTTTCCATGGTTATTATTCTTGCTTTCATCATTAGCATTTCCATTAAAAGGATAGTATGCTACTAATCCATCATTAATATCAAAGTTTTGAGCATAAGTGATACTAGAAAGCATAAAAAAGAAAACTAATAATCGAATTTTCATGTTTTTTGACTTTAAAAATTACAAAATAGCAGCTTAATATAATGGGTGCTGCATTCGCAGTAAAAGTACACGAAAATATATTGTTTTCTACTTCGCTATCTAAGACTTAACATTATGAAAACAAATCCAACTGCCCCACCTCCGCAGCTTGCGGCTGCAACTCCACCAAAGCACCACCCAACACAAAATGCACCCAGACTTCAATTTGCTTATTCGGGTACTGTTCCGCTAGGGCGCGTTGGGTAAGGAAACTCCAAGAACCCAGCGAATCGAGGGCGTGTTTGCGGTAGCGTTTCGCATCACCTGTGAAGCCAGAATTTTGACACACCAGCACTTTGTTATCGGTAATCAAAACCAAGTCCAAAACCGTTTGGAAGAGTCGCCCGTCGAAGTGGGCGCGGAGGGGATATTTGCGAAAATGTTGCTGTATGGGATGCGTTTTCATCAAGTGCGTGTAGTAGGCACTCGATTGGCGCAGCAGCGTAGGCGTATCGGTGCTATCGTGCAGTTCGTAGCGTTCGATATAGCCCTCGCTCATGGCTTGGCGATCGGCTTTGTCGTAGCTGAGGTAGTCGGCTATGAGGAAGGCTTTGAAGGCTTTGGACACTTGTTTTTTGTCCTCCTCCTCCAGTTGTAGGGGCGAGGCGTAATTCAGGATTTGCCCCGTGCGCGCACTGTAGGCATGACTCCAATCTTCGCGCCGCAAATCAATGCGATAGAGCTGATGCCCGTCCTTGCCACTTGCTTCTTCTATGTAGCTGATTTCGGGCGTTTCCAGTTCGTAAGTGCGGAACGTCTTTTCGTGGATGTCAATTTCAGGCTCTATCAGCAGGGCATCGCCTTTCCAAATCCATTGCGTTTCATTATTGCCTGCTTCTAGGGTCGGGTAGTCCTCCTGCCCATCGTGCCACACGCGATTGAGCCACTTGGTCGCTTTGCCTTGCCGCGATACAAACACCAAATAATCGCGCGCCCGCGTGATGCCCACATACAGCAGTCGCGCCTCCTCCTCCAGCGCAGCGCGATGACTGCGGCGATAGGCTTCGCTGGCATTGAGGCGTTCCATCAAAGGCGTGCCTCTCGATTGGTCGGCGTAGGGATTTACCCAATAGCGTAGCCAACGTCCTCCTAGCACATCTTGCAAATCTACCTGCTCGCGCTCGCTCACGATTTCCATGCCCCAGACATCGGCGCGAAGGTTTTGTTCCAAGCTGTGGCAAATCAAAATTGGGTATTCCAAGCCCTTGCTTTTGTGGTAGGTCAGCACATTCACGGCATCGGGGCTTTCGCCTGATGATTGTTTGTCGTCCTTCGCATTTTCAATCTCGGTGAGCCACAATAGGAAGCCGCCCAGCGAAGCCGCCGTGTGTAGGCGATTGCAACGGTCTTCGTACTCAATCGCCATTTTACGCAGCACATCCACATTGTCGAGGCGTTGTTGCACATTGCCCCAAGCCGCCACGATGCGTCGTAAATCCAATTCTTCGAGTATCAAATCTAGGATTTCGCTGCTGGATAATTCCTTTACGAGTTCGCGCAATTCATCGAGTTCGCGGATGTAGGGTTGGTCGCTTGCCCAGGAGCGCGTGACCTGCCCTTCTTCTTTTGCTTTTAGAAATTTCAAGCGGTCTTCGATGATGTGTTCAATCGGGACTTTGGCGGCAAGCAGCAAAATTTCTGCCACCGAAAGCGTATCGTTGCGCGTGAGGATGTATTTCAGACAAGCCAAAATCAGTTTCGCCTCGGCGGTATTCATCAAACCTGCCCGTGCGACGGCTGCTTTCAGACCTGCGCGGTGTAGGGCTTCCGCCATTTCGGTGCAGCCTTTGTTGGAGCGACACAGCACCGCCACATCGCCTGCCGTAGCGCGACGACGTTCTTTTTCGCCTTTCGGCAAAATGTAAATCCCCTTTTCTAGCGTCTGCCGAATGGAGGTCGCAATGCAATTATTGAACCACTCTCGATTGGTAGTTTTTCCTTTGCCCTCGTATTCGTAATGCCAATGTCTGAGAGCTTTGCCGACATCTATCGTTTCTTTTGGGTCAATTTTCGCGCGCATCGGTTTCAGTGCGATTTGTGCTTCGGGTAGCTTATTGAAAGCTTTGCAAAAAATGGCATTCGTGCAATGCACAATATCTTTTCGGCTACGCCAAGAATATTCTTGAATGTCTTCTTCCTTCACGCCGCCTTGCGAGGCGATAATGGCTTGCATCAATTCGGGTTCTGCACCTCGGAAACCATAGATGGATTGCTTAGGGTCGCCTACCCAAATCGAGTAACGCGCCAATTGGGAAAGTTTCAAGAAGATTTCCAATTGCAGCGGACTCGTATCTTGAAATTCATCCACCATCAGCAAGTCCAATTCTTCGCTCAAGACCTCTTGCACCTGTGGGTGGTCGAGTAGGTCGTTGATGTAGACTTCCATGTCGGTGTAGTCAATGAGTCCGCGCTGTTTTTTGTAGGCATCGAACTCATCAATGGCAGCCATTGCCATATCAAAAAGTAGGTCAATATAGGCTTTGATGTCCTTTCGGAAAGCGGCTAGGCGTTCGTGTTCGGCAGCGAGTTCTTGTAGTTCGATGATGTCATCGCGGCTTTTCGCGCCTATTTTGAGCTTCATTATTTTTGCCAATTCCCACCAATACAAACCGCCTTTCAGTTCCATATCACGCAGCATTTTCCGCAGCGTTTGGACGGCAGTTTTGGTGGTTTTGGTTTCGTCCTCATTGGCATTTAGCACGGAAATGGTGTCATCAATCGTCGCGGCGAGTTGTTCATTGAAGGCTTTCAAAGAGCGTCGGCTTGGTCGTTCCAAATAGGCTTCAAAACTCTCGAAGGATTTGGTTTTGCTTTCTTCTAGTTTTTCGGCATCGAAGGCATTGGCACGTGCGGTTTCGGTGAGGCGTTTTACTTCGCTACGCCAATCATACGCGCCTTTTTTATTTAAGCCTAAACGGTCGCAGAGCTTTTCCATTTTCTCCACGAGCGGTGCTTTCAGTACCATCGCCAACGACTGATTGAATAGCACTTGCTGGTCTTCATCGGCAATAATATCCACTTTGGGCGATACGCCTGCCTCAAAAGCAAAACGTTTCAGGAGCTTCACACCCAAGCCATGCACCGTCCCGATGAGGGCATTGCTGAGGTCGTTCGCCTCTTGCGTGAGTCCATCTTCGAGCA
>JAHDCQ010000198.1:8065-10084 GCA_020629845.1 Saprospiraceae bacterium
CCGATGAGGGCATTGCTGAGGTCGTTCGCCTCTTGCGTGAGTCCATCTTCGAGCAGTTTGGTACGCACGCGCTCTTGCAACTCCGCCGCTGCCTTCGCGGTGAAAGTCGTGGCGATGATGCCGCTTGCTTGCACATCTTCCTTTAAGAGTGCCACCATTTCTTGTGTCAGGCGATATGTTTTGCCGCTACCCGCGCCTGCGGATATGATTCTTAGGCTCATGTATTAATTTTGAATTTTGAATGGCAAATTTTGAATGGACTGCTCAAACTTATCTTTTATTGAATCGAATAGTGACAAAGTAACACCTTTTAGCGTAAAGATGCCTGTTTTATCAACACTTTATGTGGAGGGAATGGTTCAAAATAAAAGACAAGTAGAGATTTTAAAACAGTTTCTAAACAAAGCACGTAAAATGTGTTTCGCGTTTTACGACTTGAATATCAATTCAAGCCAAACACCAGCTAACTTCTTACAGAGGCGAAAATGTTGAGCTTAGCTGTAAAGGTAAAATACATCGCTTCCCGTTCATCAATCTACCTATTTACTTGAACTTCCCCCGCCTTTATGTTGTATTCCTTTCAATGCAATCAAATCCAACGTCCGACTTACACTTTGTAGCTGGTACACACACCTATGTCTCGGTGGTGCTGCCCCTTGCCGTGCCGAAGCCCTATACTTATTTTGTGCCTGAAGAATTGGTGACAAGCGTGCAATTTGGGGTGCGTGTAGAGGTACAATTTGGTAAAAATCGCTTATACGCGGGCTTGGTGGTAGAGGTGCATCAAAGTGGTTCGGTGGAAAGTAAGCCCAAGTCGGTGCTATCCGTCTTGGATGAAAGCCCCATTATCACGCCTACCCAATGGACACTTTGGCAATGGATGGCAGCTTACTACTGCTGCACCATAGGTGAAGTGATGAGTGCCGCGCTACCCGCCAATTTGAAGTTAGCAAGCGAAACCTGCATTGTCCTCAGCCCGCTATTCGATGACAATATGCAGGGACTCGACGATAAGGAATTTAAAATACTAGAAGCCTTACAAAATCGCGAAGAATTGAGCATCAAAGATGTGCGCGATATTTTGGAACAAAAAACGGTCTACGCACTCATAAAAGGATTGCTTGAAAAACGCCTTATTTACCTCAAAGAAGACTTAAAAGCAAAATACAAGCCCAAAAAAATCGGCTGTGTGCGCTTGCAAGAACCCTATGCCTCAGAGCGCGATTTATTAGCAAATGCTTTTGATTTAGTTGCCCGTTCGCCGAAGCAGACCGAGGCTTTATTAGCCTTCATACAGGTAGATAAGCAACAAGAATTCATCCGCAAACAAGACCTCTATAATGCCACCGACAAAACCGATAGCAGCGTACTCAATGCGATGGTAAAAAAAGGCATTTTTGAACTCTACGAGCGCGAAGTCAGTCGCATTGCTGAGTATGATGCCGAACTCAATGAAGCCTTTGAACTCTCCGAACAACAGACCAAAGCCCTCTCGGAAATTCAGCAAAGCTTTGAAGAAAAAAATGTCACCCTACTACATGGCGTGACGGGCAGCGGCAAAACCCGCGTCTATATCGAACTCATAAAGGAGGCTTTGAGTCGCGGTGAGCAGGTGTTATATTTATTGCCTGAAATTGCATTGACGACCCAAATTGTGCAACGCTTGCAACGCATTTTCGGTGATGCCATTGGTGTCTATCATTCCCGACTCAATAATAATGAGCGTGTAGAACTCTGGCAGCAGACGTATGATGGCAAACCCATTATTTTGGGCGCACGTTCGGCTTTGTTTTTGCCCTTCACCAATCTAAAACTCATCGTAGTGGATGAGGAACATGACCCATCCTTCAAGCAAAACGACCCTAATCCGCGCTATCAAGGGCGCGACGTGGCAGCTTATCTCGCTCGCTTGCATGAGGCAAAAGTGCTAATGGGTACGGCTACGCCTTCTATCGAATCCTATCAGAATGCGATACAAGGTAAATATGGCTTAGTGGAAATGAAGGAGCGTTTCGGAGG
>JAHDCQ010000199.1 GCA_020629845.1 Saprospiraceae bacterium
CGTCATTTCATATTTGACAAAGCACTAGCTGTTTAATAAATGTACTAAGCTGGGTGACAACTGTACGGGATTATCAATCCTAAATCAGCTAACTTTTTACACAGGGAAAAAAAATTTAGCTTCCCATTACAGGAAGCTAAATTCAATATCAGGGGATTTCTGTAATGAAATTACTTATTGATAGTAAACAGTTGGCTACTTTGTCTTTTTCCATCAATGGATAAAGCACAAAGATATACGCCATTTTGAAGTGAATTCACTTCAAGTGGAAAGATTCCATTATTTCTTTCATTGATACTATAACTACTTATTTGCTGCCCCATTAGATTAAAAAGCTCAATTCGAGCAGTTTGTATTTTGCTAGGGATATTAAATGGAACATATAAGATGTCCCCGTTATTAGGGTTGGGGTAACTAGCCTGAAGGCTAGCTTCTTCTACAGGAGCGGCAATGTCTATACTGCGTCCACCAACTCCACTACTACATGTTGATAGTTGGCTAAGTACAGCATCAATATTAAGATAGGTATTATTGTTCCCTATTTTATTTATAGCGCACTCAATATCTATTGCGTTGAAGGCGCTTTGATTAGCTGCCAGTTGTGCAGTTATTCCTGTGGTAATAGCCGCAGCTTGTGATGTACCTGTACTTAGCACCCAGTCTCCAGTATGGTTCATATTGAGTACTTCTACACCAGGAACAAACATATCTACCGCTTCCCCATAGTTGCTAAAGTCCGCTGTAGTATTATCACAATTGGAAGCACCTATGGTAATCATCCCTGGCACATCAAAAGAAGCAGGATAAAAATGACTAGTAAGACCTCTAGGGTTATCTGGTGTAGCAGCGCCAAAGTCAATTGTTCCAGCAGGGGTTTCATGTGTGGCAATATCCAATTGATTATTTCCTGCTGACGCTACTATTAATATATTGTTATCAATGACAGCCTGTAGTGCTAACATAAGAAAATCTGCATTCTTATCTAAGCTATTAGAAATGTAGCCCATACTAATATTAACAATATTTGCTTCTTCTGCAATCGCAAGATCTAGCGCAAGAATAATATCCGATAGTAAGGCTAGTCCACTACCATGAGCTGCTTTGATAGGCATAATTTCTATATTATTGAGCTGCTGTTCTTCCAGCATTTTTGTGATGATACTAGTCATTTTAGTACCATGTCCATTCGTATCTTCTGTTGGTGTTTTTGTAGTAGATTCTTTCAGATCTCTACTTGGATTCACATCAGTTCTTACATCTGTAATGACAGAAAAAGGGGCAGCAAGTAGTGGGCTACTGAAAGTAGAGCTAATTCCAGTATCAATTATAGCTATTTTTAAATTTTCCGCATTCGATGGACTTGTACAGAAAACAGCTTTGTCACAGTTAGGTAGTGGAGTATAAGGGTCTGACAAGCTTGAACCGAAATTTACATCTTCCACCTTTGGTTCAGGGACACTTGCTACATAGTTTAATCCTATCTCATTCACTCCAAGACTCGTATTAGTAGACTGAGAACCATGCGTTTGAATATCAATCACATTTTGCAAATCAATACTACCATTGCCTGTCTCTATTGTAATCGGAAAAGTGACTCTCCAATATCGAATTCCTACATGTGAAGCATTATAGATTTCGGTAGCATTCAATTGTTCTTGTACCTTAATAATATCATAATCAGATGTTCCGTCTGGAAAAGTAACAAAGATATTATTGGGTGCATAAGGATGGCTTTCTTCATCCTCATCACCGCTCGTGCTGCCATTGTTTACTGAAGAGCCTTGACTATCTACTATATCTTGAAACTCTTCAGATATTGATATGTCACCTAGGTCTATGGCATCTATAATAGGTCCTTGAGCATAAAGTTGAAAAGAGAATAGTACACAACACAGTAATAGTAGCCTTTGTATATGCATCTTTGATAAATTTTTGAATTTAAAAAACTAGTTTTAATATGAGTATAAGGCCAAAAGGTGGAGAGTGTGACAAAAAAAGTTATTTTTTTTTAAAAAAGATAAAAAAAGGAACGAATGGTCACTTTGAACTGACCATCGGTAAGATATATAGCATTTAATGAAATTTTTGATAAAGTATGTCGTCTCTACTCTAAAGCTTTGATGTTTTTGGCAGCATTGTAATTTAATAATACGGTCATTTGCTCTGTAGCGCGCTGATTGAGTAGACTCAGGCGTTCATCTTGTTCCAAGCCTGCTTTAATGTATTCGGCGTTCAAATTTTCTAGATTAGATAGTACCGTCAATTGCTCAATAGTGGCATGGTCGCGCATATTGCCTTTTTTATCAGGGTTTTCTACCCGCCATTCTTGAGCCGTCATACCAAAAAGCGCAACATTGAGTAGGTCGGCTTCATTGGAATAAAGATAGCGTTCGCCCAGCTCATCCAATTTAGGTGGCATTAGCAATTGCACGGCTTCGGTATGTACTCTATAATTGACTTTAGCCAATTCGCGGCGCAGTGACCATTGGAGTTGATGTTCTTTTTGTTCGTTTTCGATTTCCTTGAGTCGCTGAAATTCTTTTATTAAATATATCTGAAAAGCAGGGGAGAGCCAATAACAAAAACCGAGCGCAATATCCTTGTGTGCATATATTTGTTCGTTTCGCCCTGTTTTGATGCGTATTCCTATGGCATTGGTATCTGTTATCCAATGTTGGAAAGAAAGTACAAAACGATTTGTACCAGCAGTATCTCGAACTTCTGCAAATTCTGCGAAATTGAACGCTGGATTATGCATACTTTCCCAAATGCCTAAAAACTCAATGGTATCCTTCTTGCGCGCCCAAGTCATAATCACCACCATAGGGTTCGGATTGAATTTTCGCGCAATATCTGTCAAGCAGAGGTAATCATTATCCTCTTTTGAAAACCACTGAATTTCTGCGTCTTGAACGCTTATTATTTCTCGTTTACTACTCATTTATATCTACTTCCTTACATTTTGTGGTAAAGGTAAAAAATGCAATTTTTACATACGAAATACCCCAAAACTATCTGCCCCCTTTATCGGCTGATTATATAAAATAGCTAAAGAAAAACCTAAATAATTTCGTGTTTCGCGTGGGTCTATCACACCATCGTCCCATAGTTCGGACGTAGAATACCAAGCCGAGGCTTTCGATTCAGCTTCCATAATAAGCATGGCTTTGAGTTGTTCGCCGAGTGCTTCATCGTACTCACGCCCCTGCGATTTGGCAGAAGCGCGTTGCACAATTTCCATCACACCTGCCAACTGCTCCGAACCCATTACGCCTATTTTTGCACTCGGATAGGTGTAGAGGAAACGAGGAGCATAAGAGCGTCCCATCATACCGTAATTTCCTGCGCCATAAGAATTGCCAATCATTAGTGTGATGGCAGGTACTTCACTATTGGATACGGCATTAATTAGTTTCGCGCCATTTTTGATAATACCGCCTTCTTCATAGGCTTTGCCTACCATATAGCCAGTAGTATTTTGTAGGAAAAGTAGCGGAATATTATTTTTATTAGAAAGCTGAATGAATTGTGCCGCTTTATTTGCCGATTCGGAAAATATTACGCCATTATTACCCAAGATGCCCACAGGGTAGCCATGTATTTTTGCCCAACCTGTAACCATTGTAGTACCGTATTCGCGCTTAAATTCCGAAAATTTCGAGCCATCTGCGATACGTACAATTAATTCACGGACATCAAAAGGCGTTTTGATATTAGCAGGCACTACCCCTAAAATTTCTTCCTTATCATATAAAGGTGCTTCAATGTCGCCTTCAGGTATAAGATGTGGCGTGGTGACATCCACAATTTCCATCAATTCCCGTGCGATACGAATGCCATCCAACTCATCCTCAGCAAGATAATCTGAAACACCCGAAATACGGCTGTGCATTTCCGCACCGCCTAATTCTTCATCAGTAGATTCTTCCTTAGTTGCCATTTTTACTAAAGGCGGCCCAGCTAAAAACACCTTTGCTGCTTGCTTCTGAAAGACTGCAAAATCGGACATGCCTGGAATATACGCCCCACCTGCAGTAGCGTTGCCAAACACTACCGAGATAGTAGGAATACCCATTTTAGAACGGCGCGTAATTTCACGAAAAGACTCTCCACCATAATTGAAAATTTTGGCTTGGTCGGTCAAGTTTGCGCCGCCGCTTTCCACCAAGTTGATACTCGGTAAGCGATTTTCGCGCGCAATATCACCAATTCGTAAGCCTTTGAAAGCCGTCGCCCAATCCACAGAACCGCCTTTGCGCGTACCTACATTGGAGCTAATCATACATAATTTACCCGATACTAAGCCTATACCACACACATTCGTACCGCCTGCTCCGAAGCCGCCTTTACGTTCCATGCCTGCCAACGGAAGCAACTCCAAAAACGGACTATCCTTATCCAGTAGCAGCTCTATGCGTTCGCGCGCTAAGAGCTTCCCGCGCTTTCGAGCGCGCTCAATATGTTTCGGCTTCCCTTGTGCGCGACTCTTCTCTAAATGACCTTCTAGCTGTTGCACAAACCCAAGCATTTCTTCATAGTTCTGCTTGAACTGCTTGCTATTGGTATTAATATTCGATTTTAGTACCTGCATGTAGTATTATCTTCTTTTATTTTAGAGGCTCTACCTGAATTCACGTGATAAAGTCAAGTTTAGGGCTTCGGAAAAAAATAACCTACACGCCTGAGTTGGTCTTTTTTCATTCAACTTCGTTATGAAAAGCCTTACGTAGCTACGGCTATGCGCGGTTTTCATGCCTTGTTGAATAAAAAAACACCTGCCTCATTTCACGTAGTTTATTTTTTTCCGAAGCCCTTATAAAATCATAAATTTGAAATCAGATAAATATTGTCCCGTTTCCACTAATTCCAGCACCTCCACAAGCTGACGACTATTGTCCATCATGTAATGCTTATCTGGTAAGCAATTGCCTGTTGTGTTGAAGTATTTTTTTATCATTTTACAAAAATAGCATTTTCCAAGGAATCTAGTTTTTTAAATCCTTTACGAAGCTTTCAAGCCTTTGTAGACAATGCCTTTATCAGTCCTAGCATTGCCATGTTTCTGTATTTTTCCCTTCCAAAATAAATATTATGGTTTTGCAATGCAGATATTTTTTTATCTTTCCGATGATGGCTTGTTCCAATTTAAAATTGGTATAAAATTTAGGACTTTAAAAAGACGAAAACATGAAAAGATTTGACTTTGATTTTTATAAATGGGAAAAAGAAACGCCAAATGCTCCTTTCCTCAGACAACCTTTCGGTGATACTTGGGAAACTTGGACGTGGGCAGAAGTAGGGCAACAAGCGCGCAAAATGGCGAATGCCTTGCGCGATTTGGGACTGCCGCCTAAGAGCCATATTGGTTTAGTATCCAAAAACTGCCGCGAATGGATAGTAGCAGATATTGCGATAATCATGGCAGGCTACGTTTCTGTCCCTTTTTTCGCGACTTTGACGGGTAAGCAGATTGAACAAGTACTGGAACTAGGGGACGTGAAAGCCCTATTTGTAGGAAAAATGGAGGTTTGGGATGATATGAAAACAGGCATACCTGATGATATGCCAATTATTGCGTTTCCGCATTACGAAGGGAACTCCAAAATAGATAGAGGACAGCAATGGGAGGACATCATGAATAAATATGAACCCATTGAAGAAGTAGCAGAATTGAAATTGGATGACATTTGGACGATTATCTTCACCTCTGGTACGACAGGTACCCCGAAGGGCGTAATGTTGGATTATAATATTGTAGAGAATGCAAAAATTCCTACTCAAACAACCAACCCACTGAAAGTGGATGTGAATGGAAACAACCGCTTCTTTTCTTATTTGCCCCTCAACCATATCGCTGAACGTTTGGTCGTAGAATTGGGGGTGATGGCATATGGCGGTACGGTTTCCTTTGCGGAATCGCTGGGAACTTTTGCTAAAAACTTGGCAGACACCCGCCCAACGATTTTCTTTGGTGTACCACGTATTTACACCAAGTTTCAGCAAGGAGTTTTGAGTAAAATGCCACAGGCAAAACTCAATCGGATGCTGCGTATTCCGATTCTTTCGGGCATGGTAAAGAAAAAAATACGGACGGGCTTAGGACTAAATGATGCAAAAATATGGGTATCAGGTGCAGCACCGTTACCTGAACCTACGAAGGAGTGGTTTGGCAAAATCGGAATTCACATCACCAATGGCTACGGGATGTCAGAGAATTGCGCGATATGTACGCTTTTAGACGGAAGCGTGAAAAACAAAAAAGGCTCGGTTGGGCGCGGACAGTCAGGCGTGAAGTTGAAGATAGATGAGGCATCTGGGGAAATTTTGAACAAAAGTCCTTATGTAATGCGCGGCTACTACAAAAATCCTGAAAAAACTGCCGAGGTGATAGATGTCGACGGCTGGCTACATACTGGCGATCAGGGCTATATTGATGATGAAGGCTTCTTGTTCATAACAGGCCGCGTAAAAGATACCTTCAAGACGGCAAAAGGTAAATATATTATCCCGAGTCCGATAGAGGAGCGCTTTGTGAGCAATACCAATATTGAGCAATTGTGTTTGGTGGGCTTAGGTTGTACACAGCCGAATTTATTGGTTAATCTCTCAGAAGCAGGAGCAGCCGTGCCGCGTGAGGAATTGGCAGCAAGTCTAAGCGATACTTTGAAAACGGCAAATGCAGACTTACCGAACTATCAGAAAGTAAAAACGATTATCGTGACAAAAGAGCCGTGGACAGTGGATAATGATCTTGTTACGCCTACTCTAAAAGTGAAGCGCAGCAAAATTGATCAGCGTTATTTGAATAATGTAATGAAGTGGGAAGAACATCCCGATAATGTGATTTTTGAATAGAATCAAAGAGGTATTAAGTATTAGGTGCTAGGTATCAGGTACGTATTTTCTGTACCTAATACTTAATACCTAGTACCTAATAGCCCAAAATAAGTCTATGCTAAAAGATGTCCTTCTCCCCTTCAATACAAATCAACTCATCACGGAAATAAAGACAGAAGGTGCAGGCGAATGGATGCCTGGGCAAACCGATTTTGTGCAAAATGGAGATATTCGTATTTGCTATGAAACCATAGGCGAAGCTAAGAAAGGTAATGTGCTATTGATTAGCGGAAACAGTCAAACAATGTTGGCCTATCCGCAGCATTTTTATCAGCCTTTGGTAGATGCAGGTTATCGCGTTATTCGTATGGATAATCGTGGCGTTGGGGAGTCTTCTTGGTTGAAGAATTGGAGTCGAGCAAATGCCTACACGCTCCCCGATATGGCAGCAGATGTTGTAGCAGTTTTGGACAAATTAGGTATTGCTCAAGCGCATATCGTGGGTATGTCTATGGGAGGAATGATAGCGCAAACTTTGGCAATTGAACACCCTAAGCGTGTGCAATCGCTCACCTCTATTATGTCCGCAGGCTATTATTACGACCCTGAATTGACAGGCGAACCAAAACCTTTTGTGCGACGTATGGTTTTAGTGAATTTATTCTATGCACGAAATTTAAGCAAACTTGAAAATAAGCTAAAAATTCATTTAGCCATCAATCGCTTACTGAAAGGCAAAGGCGAAGCGAGTTTTCCAAATAAACTCGTTTTGCAGAAAACCTATTATGAAATCACGCAGCGTAAGGGCTACCACTCAAAAGCCTTTGAACAGCATGGCTATGCGATAAAAAAATCGGGTTCGCGCTACGACGGCTTGAAAAAACTAGATGTACCAACGCTCGTGATTCACGGTACAGATGATACCTTAGTATTATTTGAAAATGCAGAAAAATACGCGCCGATGATTCCGAATGCAAAGACCTTATTTTTGAAAGGTATGGGGCATCATTTACCCAAAGCATATACCCCTCAAATGCAGCAAGCCATGTTGGAACTTTTTGAGGATGCTACTTAAATGGATTCAACACAACTAAATCATTAATACTTGTTAGAAAAATTAACTAATTCAATCTTGCTAGTGGGCATTTTGAAGAAAATTGACTTTCGACCTTATTTCTTTTAGTGGAAAAAGTGATAAAAAAGCGTTAAAAATACTACATTGTTTGAGCTAAAGCAAGGTCAGGAATAAGCTCTAACAGCAAATTAGCAGATGATATCCGCTTGCAAAACAACTCGTTAAGCGAGTTTGTAGGATTTAGCTTTTTTGTCGCTTTTGGAGCGTTAAGAAAGAAATACAGTCTTGACTTTTTTTGGTTCGTTTTTTGTGTCAAGACAAAAAATGAACACGTCGCTTTTTGCAAAATGTCCATTAATAAGCTATTCAATCGAATAATGAAATCATTCCTACTCAATCGAATTAATAATATCGGGCGAAATGCCTTTGTACCATCTGGTGTAGATGCACTCATCAATGAAGTTAAAGCGAAAGCCCCACAAGAATGGATGCCTGGCGAAACGCATTTCGTACACAATGGCGACATTCATATTTGCTATGAAACCATCGGCGAAGCCAAGCGCGGCACGGTCTTTATGATTAGCGGTTTGTCGCAGACCTTATTAGGCTATCCAAACCATTTGCATGAAGGTTTCCTAGAAGCAGGCTATCGCGTAGTGCGTATGGATAATCGTGGGGTAGGGGAGTCCTCTTGGGTAAATAATTGGTCGAGACAAAATGCCTATTCGCTCGAAGATATGGCAAGCGATGTCATTGCGGTGATGGATGATTTGAGTTTGGATAAGGCGCACATTCTCGGCATTTCAATGGGCGGCATGATTGCCCAAACGATTGCGATTAATTATCCCAAAAGGGTACAATCACTGATTTCCATTATGACCACAGGTTTTTTCCATGATCCTGAATTGCCAGGTATTGCGAATGATTTGCGTGGAAAATTTGCTCTCATTACACTCATACATGGGCGCGATAGCACTTCTATAGATGCGCGATTGCGGATGCGCTGCGCGACTTTTGGGATGTTCAAAGGTAAAGGCGACTATGAAATGGATATGCGCGGCATGATTGATAAAGGACTTTATGAACTCACGAAGCGCAACGGCTACAACAAAAACGCTTTGACACAACAAGCAGCCGCAGTCAAAAAATCGGGTTCGCGCTATGAGGATTTGAAAAAACTAGATGTACCAACGCTCGTCATTCATGGCACAGATGACCCTTTGATGAATATCGCACATTCCAAAAAATACGCGCCCATGATACCCAATTCAAAAACGCTATTTGTAGAAGGTATGGGACACGATGTACCCAAAATATATATGCCACAAATCAATGCTGCAATGCTAAAATTGCTTGCGGAAGCAGAGGTGGAGGTAGCAGTTTAATTTTAAGCAATAAATGAAAATACTAGAAAATAAAATCGCGCTAGTCACTGGCGCAGCGCAGGGAATCGGTGCGGCAACTGCTAAAGTACTTGCAGAAAAAGGCGCAACGGTTATCCTAACAGATGTAAAAGAAGAAATCGGACAAAAAACGACATCCGAAATCGAAGGTGCGGAATTTATAAAGCTCGATGTCAGTAAAAAAGAGGAAGTAGATGCAGTCGTCGCAGAAATTGTAACGAAGCATGGGCGTTTAGATTTAGCCGTCAATAATGCAGGTATCGGTGGAGTATTAAGTCCCTTGCATGAAGTGACCATAGAAGATTGGGATAGAACGATGGCAATTAACCTCACTGGACAGCTCTTTTGCTTACAAGCAGAAATCAAGACGATGTTGAGCAATGGCGGTGGTAGCATTGTCAATGTATCTTCTTTGGCAGGGGTGAATGGCGTTGCTATGGGCAGTCCCTATTCTGTCTCCAAGCACGGATTACTTAGTTTAACTAAATCTGCAGCAAGAGAATATGGCGCGATGAACATTCGCATCAACGCAGTATGTCCAAGTTGGACAGAAACCGCGATATTGGATGGTCTTCCAGATAAACTTTTAGACTTTAGCAAACGCTACCTTACACCTATGCGTCGCTTAGGACAACCCCGCGAAATCGCACAATCTATCGCCTATCTATTGAGCGATG
>JAHDCQ010000583.1 GCA_020629845.1 Saprospiraceae bacterium
ACTAGCTTCCATAGACGTTAAAATTTCCTATTTTCCATTGTCTTTCCTATCTTTGGATAATACCTATTTTATAATGACTGCGTAGGTTCAGTACGGAATTATAGAATTATTTGCGCTCATGCCCAAAATCGGGCGAATAGTAAATACCAAGAGGACGTGCAGGCAAAGCAAAGTACAGCTTGTGCCGACACCGCTCGGCAGTTACAATTCACCCTATTTCGAAGATGAGCGATTATTTGATTTTCCATTCTTGTATTCAAAATTTGTCATTCAAAATATTACAAACACACGCAGTCCTTAATAACTCACTATGAGAAATAAAATGAAACAGCAAAAGCTAGTAAGCCTAGCCTTCCTCTTGGTATTTGCTAGCACCATGATGTTAGCACAATGCCCAACTTCCAACCGTCAAGGTGTCCATGTGGTGCAAAAAGGCGAAACCCTTTATCGTATTTCCAAACGCTACAATATCAGCCTCGATAACTTAAGAACTTGGAATAATCTCTACTCCAATAGCATCACAGTTTGTCAAGAATTGCAGGTCAGTACTACCAGCGACGGCTATAACTCGCGCCCAAGCGACTACAATGATACCAGTTCCAAAGGCTGGAATGATAATAGCAATTACGAGAGCAGTCCATCCTACGATACCAACTATGGAACTGGGAGCTATCAAAAACAAACGGGTAGCAAACACGTGATTTTAGCAGGGCAAACCGTCGCCAATATCGCGCGACTATACGGCTATACCGAAGCCCATTTTCGCGCCTTCAATCAATTGCAGCCAAATGAGCAGCCACCAACAGGCACCGTACTCGCCTCTAGCGATTGTGCTTGTGCCAGAACCTCCGTTGCAGATAACAGTCGGTCTACATGGAAAGACCCGTCCAAGCCTACTCCAAACAATACCTACTACAGCGACCGAGTCCGAAAAGACCCCGATGATGTCAGCGACTATTACACACCTAGCACAGACCGCAATTCCCGCGCTAATAATAGTAATAATAATAGTGGTAGCAGCAAAACCCTCCCAGGCGTAGCGTACCTCAGCAGCGAAGAGCAAGAAATGATAGATGAAATCAATTTATTGCGTTCCAATCCTGCGGGCTACATCCCTTATGTAGAAGCATACATTGCAGAAATGAAAGCAGGACGCACCATTATGCGCTCCACCGATACGGCTTACGAACTCATCGAAGAGCTAAAGCGTACGGGGCCGCTTTCTACTTTGCAGCCTGCGGAATGCATCTATCGGGCAGCACAAAAACATGGGCAAGAAGCTGTCAAAATTGGTGACTCTGACCATCGTGGGCAAGATGGTTCTTGGCCATGGGATCGCGTACGTCGGGAATGCCCGAACATGCAAGATGGTAATGAAAACCTTGTGGGTGGCCCAGATAATATCCGCCGCTCTATGATGCTTCTTTTGGTAGATGAAGGCATCCCGAATCGAGGACATCGTAAGACTTTACTGAATCCGAAATGGCGATATGTCGCTTGCTATAAGAGCGGCCAAGTGGGGCGTATGCCGAATAGTTGGATACAGTTGTTTGGGGCGTAACTTTTGAGTTAGCCATGCCATA
>JAHDCQ010000200.1:0-8097 GCA_020629845.1 Saprospiraceae bacterium
GTGATTTATTACAATCGGCATGCACAATGGAAGTATCTATTTCGCTTGTTACCCTGGATGTTTTTGGGGGTACTGCTCGGTGTTTGGATTGGGAGAGATTTACCCGAAGACCTCTTTCGGCGTGGCATGGCGGTCATTATTTTGCTTACCGTAGTGATGATGTATGTTTGGGAACGTCGCCCTGTGAAACAGGTGCCAGATAATTGGTGGTTCGCTGGAATAATGGGCTTGGCGGCAGGTTTCACGACTATGATAGGCAATTTGGCAGGTGCGTTTTCTAATATTTTCTTCTTAGCGATGCGCTTCCCTAAAGCGGAATTTATTGGCACAGCGGCATGGCTATTTTTTATTATTAATATCTTCAAATTGCCTTTTCATATTTTTGTCTGGGAAACCATCACCCCCGAAACACTCGCCTTGAATTTACGACTTATTCCAGCTATTTCAATAGGCTTATTTTTGGGTGTTCGCTTTGTGAAAGTAATCAAGGAAGCCCATTTTCGACAGCTTATTTTGGTGCTGACTGCGCTTGGTGCGATTTTAATTTTGGTGAGTTAGACTTGTGTATATGTGCTATTGAGTTACATATCACTCTTTCTTAATACAAGGTTTTGGCATTTTCGTATCAAAAGAATAGTAAGCCAACAGATATATCGAAGTATATCTGTTGCCTTACTATTCTGAAGACAAAAATCATCTACTGCTTTACAAACTTTATGATGCGTTGTTCGTCTTTTTGCCGCAGTACAAGTAAATATATCCCTTTATCAATATCTGCAATATCAAGGGTGGTTGAGGTGCTTGGATATTGTTTGAGTAATTGTCCCAAAGTGGTATAGATGCTCCATGTACCACCTGTATTTTGGATACCTTTTACATGGATTGCATCTGTCGCTGGATTTGGATAAAGTTCGATAGATGTTTGCATATCAGAAAAGGCTTCATTTCTATCTTCGATTAGCTCTCCTATATCTTCGTTTTCTTGACTTGGCATATTACTAGTACCCACTAAAATGAAGGTTTGCGCGTCTCCTGCATGGCAGCTATACTGTTGCATTGCCGTGTTTTGATTGCTTGTATTAGCAGGAATATCTAAACACTCGTCGCTGAATTGGTTCTCTAAGCCATAGCCACCATTTTGTGCGTTGAGTTTCCATTTTTGGGTACCCCAATTCACATTACAAGGACTTACTTCTATTTGTCCATTCGGACCATTACCTACCCACTTCAAGCCCAAGCATTGGTTGTCGCTACCATTGTATTTTACATGATAATAACCACCACCTACGGATACAAATTGCCACTGTTGGTTGCCATTTACCGTTTTCTGATAGACCAAACCACCGTCGGGTTGAAGCGCGTTATCACAATGCGATTTTGGACGAATTTGATAGCTGCCATTATTCACAATAGTGCCTGCATTATCACAGCCATTACCACCACTAGTAGCCGTACCAAATACTTGTACTTCCGCTAGGTGTAAATAATTATTCACACTTATACGTACTGTTTTGCCAGTAGCGTTTAAGTTGATAGTTTGTGAAGGATTTGGCGCACTTGAGTAGGTTTGTGACCAAACTATTGCTCCGTTTTCATTTAATACAGAAAGGGTGAAATTTGATAATCTATTAGTACAGCAGTCCGTTCTATTCCAAATTACTATTTGATCAATATTGCTAGTTTGTGCCAGCTCTACTTGCCACCAAGAAGGATTATTGTTTTGAGTGTGGGTGACAGAACCGCTGCCGTAGGCTCCATTTGTATTATTATCAATGCCCCTTGATGGTACTCCTCCCCAACCCGTACTAGATTGAGAAGCTGTTCCACTAAGCGCGAGGTTTTCGGCACTACCACTAGTAGGATTTCCTGAAAGTTCGATATAATCAATATTGAAACCTACATCTCCTGTGCTTTTCTCAATTCTAATATCTGCCCCTGTTGGTATATTCACATCTACACTTGCAGTATTATAATTGCCTGTCCAGGCTCCCGTACTAGTAATATTGAAATTAGCCTGTTCTACATTATTGACATAAATAGAAACTGTACCAGCCGTCACAGGAGACGAATAGCTCATGCTAATCGTACCCGCTGCATCTACATTTTGGAAGGTTACACTGCCCATCCAACCAACACCTTGACCTGAAGAAGCGGCGGTATCATCATAGATTTGTGCGCCATTACCTAAAGTAGCGTCTTCTGCTTCTAGCCGGTTATCATTGCTATCAGTTGCAGAGCAGGTAGAATTACCATTACACGATCCTCCACCAATACCATTCATCTGAGTACCAGCCTGATTATCTAAGCCAGGGCGTGTAAATTGATTACTCAACACCAATGCATATAGCGCGGCAAGGGTTTCGCTAAAGTAACCACCACCTATAGTCATACAACGCATTTCTGCCACATAATCCTTGAATTTATCATCTGTACCACCTACCATTAATGCACAAGTAAAACCACCTAAAAATGGCAAGCTATTAAAATTGGCTACTGCCGGATTACCTGGGGCAATATCGTACCCACTTCTAATTTCTGTTGCATTTTTATATTGTAGTAGCCCGCTATACATATCATCTAGTACTGTTTTAGCTGCCGCATTATGATTCCAAACATAATCCATCGCTATTCTCCATGGCACACGCGATGCATCCCATTTATAATCATTCTCTTGGTCTGTGGTTACTTCGCCTCCTTTACTAGTCTGCCAATCGGGAACCAATACGCCTCCACGACTGCCTTTTACATCGGCTATGTGATAGTAGGTATGGTCGGCTAAGTCATTCCACTTAGCTGCTTCCACACCTTGTCCTAGTTTTGCAAACTCTCTAAAATAACCTGCTGCATAATAAGAAAGGTCATGCGTATTGCACCCACCAAAATCACCTGGGCGCAGCACCCAACGACAGCCATGATTATCGCAGCCATTAGCATTTGTATTGCATAGCACAACATAGTCTTCTTGGAGTTCTTTGATAATATCAATAGCTCTGTTTTTATAATTGCCTCCCCATTTATCATGTGCGACAAGTAAAGCCCAAGCAGCATCTAAGTCGCCATCGGTAGCAGAACCTTTACCACCATCACCTGGGAAACAACTGTTATAATTCCCCTGTTGATTTACTAACCAGGGCATTAAGCGGTTGAAAGAACCATGAGTATTGTAAGTTGCCCCTTCATAAAAATTAAAAAGTTTCTGAAATAAGTCTTGGTCGTCGAAATAGGCTGCTAGTAAAAGTCCATAACCCATACCTTCTGAAGCAGTCCAATCACCTCCTGTGCCAACGGGGACACAATTTGCCCAGAGTGCACCTGATTGCCATCTCACTCGTGCTGCGGACTTGGTTTGATTATTATATGTAATGTTGAAGTTCTGCACTACATACTTTGATTTCCAATTGTTGTATAAGCAGGCATTATTTAGTTCACCTGTACCGATGTAGCGATGGTTAGTGGTTTGAGCATGGCTTATACTCACGCATAAGATTAGCGTAAAAATGATTAAATTAAAGCTTTTCATAATGATTGAATTTTAGAAGTAAATCATTGTAGCTAATTGCTAGTCAAAGCATTGCCTGTTCTAATTATGCCATTTTAGCATTTTAGAAAATAGAATATACCCTAGCAAGTAGTTACACTACTTCTATTTGAAAAATAACTATACCTAAATATGAGTTAAGTGATCTGTATGAATTAGTTAGGGGTGACACGTTACAGCAATAATTAACACGTGTTAATTATTGCTTGGTGCTTCTACAAATTCCGTACCTAAGCTTAAGAAAAGCAATCAGGAGAGACTTTTTAGAAGACTAAATCTTTTAAACTCATATATTTAACAATTCGGCTGTAGAAGTTGGTATTATTTGCATATACACGAAAACTGTGTATATTTATAAACTAGTAGATTACTGAGAAAAAATATTTGATGTTCTGAACTAAAGGATTGACTATTTTTTCATTTGAAAATAAAATCAAAATTATATTCTAAATTTTTAGAGCGTATTCATTGTTAATATAACACAAATTTAATTATATAAAATATTATTTGGAATTAAATATTACTTCAAAAATACGCATTGTAGTACTTCAAGAGTACGTTAAAAATACTTCGTTTTAATAAAAATATCGAATTTGACAGCTTTCTAAGAGTAGACAAAGGTTTTTTGTAGAAATTACATAAAAAACACGTCGTTATTACGTCTTTTGTTGCAATCAGAAAGTTTAAAACAGCTTCTTAAAGTCTTTGTAAAAACTCGTTAAAACTCCCAACCATATCTTATCCAATCTTCCTCATAATCAATATCAGAAAGCTCGGTAAGCAAATGATAATCCGCATTCAAAGCTTCAATACGGGCTAGGGTAGTGGGCAATACAGCCTCGGTACTCCAAGCGATATGCTCAAAAAGCGAAGGCGAAAACTTCCGCATTCCAAGTAAATAATAGCCTCCGTCCGTTGCTGGCCCGATTACGAATGGAAATTCATCGAGCTTTTGGAAGGCTTCGGCTACTATTTCAGGTGTTAAAGAGGCACAATCACTACCTATAATTACCGCTTTATCATGTTCCATCAAAGCAAATTCAAAAGCAGCTTGCATTTTATGTCCTAAATCGCCTTTTGCTTGTACATATTTCTGAAAGTCTTCATTTTTCCAATCATCTGTGTCATCCACAAATTGACTATAAAAAAGCAAGCGATTCGCATCAGTTGCTCTAGCAATTTCGCGTGTATGACGTAGTAATTCCATATAAATCGCTAAAGCGTGTTCATCGCCCACCGTTGCAGCAAGCCGCGTTTTCGCTTTACCAAGCTCAGGATTTTTGATGAATATGAGTAGTGCATTTGTTTGTTTCATTTCTTATTTGCTTTGCGTTGTTAAAATAATGAAATGGACCTTTCTGTTTATAGTTCAAGTGCTGGTTTCATAGAAATCAGAGCTTGAAATATAAATAGAAAGCAAGAAAGTCCATTTTATTATTGTACTCATACCAAGTTCCAATGTATCTTTGTGGGCTATTTGGTAATATATTCAATGAGTGAATGAAAAAACGGTGAATGAGTGAGTAATCATATGACTCTATTTGTTCATTTAGCCATTAAATATTTCTTCGTGAAGTATTTACGTTATTTAAATTAAGCTATTTAAGATTTAGATGATTAGATTTGAATACTGAAAATACTACAGTTTATTAAGGTCTCATATCTCATATCTTTAATCTCATATCTAAAAAGTAAATGCCAACGGTCTATCTCACAAGGCGGGAGCGATTTAACGCAGCCCACAAGTTATGGGTAAACGATTGGAGCGAAGAACAGAACTTCGATACCTTCGGCAAATGTGCGAATAAAAATTGGCACGGGCATAACTATTGGCTCTATGTGACGGTGAAAGGACAACCTGATCCTGTGACAGGCTTCATTATTGATGTGAAGATTTTAAGTAAAATCATCAAGCGTATTATTATAGAGAAGGTAGATCATAGTAATCTCAATCTGGACGTGGATTTTATTCCTAAAGGCACACAACCCACTACCGAAAATCTAGCTATTCTATTTTGGCAGCAATTGGAGCCTGAATTGAAAAACTGTCAACTACATTGCATTAAACTCTACGAAACCGAAAATATTTATGTCGAATATTATGGTGAATGACGAGTCTAGTGCATTAACCCGTAAGTAATTATCAACTTTAGGGAGCTTATTTTTTCGTTATTCAAGGCATGAGGAGGGAGCATAACGGGTTATTTGAGAGACGAATAACGACGAATAACGGAAAAAGAAGCCGCTAAAGTTGATAAGTATTTATGAGTTGATGCACTAATAAGCATTCATTACTCACTACTAAAACAAGCATTTGCGTAAAGAAGTAGAAATAAAAGTTCACCCATCTGATATAAAGGATGAACAAAAAGTGCTGAAAAAAGCGGCTCGCAAGTGCCAGTTGCATCCTAAGGCAGTGGACGAAGTAGTGCATCTGCGACGTTCGATAGATGCACGTGGTCGAGAGCCATTCTATCGCCTACGCGTAGCGGTATTTTCTGGCGAACAATATCAGCCAGAAGCTGCCATTTTGGATGGTTTTCAGTCGGTGTCAGATGCACGAGAGGTATTGGTAGTTGGTGCTGGTCCTGCGGGTTATTTTGCCGCTTTGGAGTTGATAGAGCAAGGCTTGAAACCCATTGTGCTAGATAGAGGAAAACCCGTGCGCGAGCGTCGTCGTGATCTACGCGCCATTCAGCAGTTTGGGCAAGTGCATCCTGATTCCAATTATTGCTTTGGAGAGGGTGGGGCAGGTACGTACTCAGATGGTAAACTCTATACCCGTTCGCATAAGCGCGGCAATATTGAAAAAGCCTTACGCTTGCTAGTAGAACATGGTGCTACTTCTGATATTTTGGTAGATGCTCATCCGCATATTGGTTCGAATAAGTTGCCTAAAATTGTCGCTAATATTCGTGCTACTATTGAGGCGTATGGAGGCGAAGTACATTTTGGGACTAAAGTCACCGATTTTTTACTGCGAGATGGAACAATAAAAGGAGTCATTATCAATGATAAGCAAAGTCGCTATGCCGATGCTGTGATTTTAGCCACAGGGCATTCAGCGCGTGATATTTATAGCCTTTTACAACAGAAAAATATCACTATAGAAGCGAAGCCGTTCGCGCTCGGTGTTCGCATTGAGCATCCGCAAGCATTAATAGATAGCGTGCAGTATAAGCAAAAGGAGCGCGATGAAAATCTACCTGCTTCGAGTTATCGTTTAGCTTGTCAAGTGAAGGAACGCGGGGTGTTTTCTTTCTGTATGTGTCCCGGAGGATTAGTGGTGCCTGCGGCTACTGCGCCAGGGGAATTGGTGGTGAATGGGATGTCTATGTCGCGGCGCGATTCTGCTTTTGCAAATTCGGGCACAGTAGTAGCTGTAAATGAAGAAGACATGACTGCTTATACGGATAAATATGGCGCATTTGGTGGCTTAGAATTTCAAAAATCAGTAGAGCAAACCGTCTTTCAATTCGGGACAGGCGACCAACGCGCACCCGCACAACGACTAGTCGATTTTGTGAAAGGAAAAGTATCTACCTCTTTACCCAAAACATCCTATATACCTGGAGTATATGCTGCACCTTTGCACCAGCTTTTACCCGATTTTATTAGTAAACGCTTGCAGCACGGCGTACAGCAATTCGGACGACAAATGCGTGGCTATTACACCCAAGATGCGGTCGTTATTGGTACAGAAAGTCGTACGAGTTCACCTGTTCGTATTCCACGTAATAGGCAGACGTATATGCACGAAGACGTAGAAGCGCTCTTTCCTTGCGGAGAAGGGGCTGGCTTTGCAGGTGGCATTATTTCTGCTGCTATGGATGGGCAGAATGTGGCGCGGGCGGTAGAGCGATATTTAAACTCGACTACCTAATTAAAATTTTAATTATGGAATTATTAAAATCAGAAGGAAAGTGTATTTACTGCGATAAGGTATATCAGAGAGCAGGTATTACACGGCATTTAAGCTCGCATTTAAAAGAATTACATGATTCTAATGCAAAAGCGAAAGCCTTTCATTTGCAAATTCCAGCAGGAGAAATGTTCTTGCATTTACTTGTAAGTGGGAAGAAATCTTTAGCTGATTTGGATACTTTTCTAAGAGCAATATGGCTAGAATGCTGTGGGCATTTGAGTGGTTTTCAAGTGAAAGGACAACGCTATGATTGGGATGATGAAACGATGAGTGCTGGAGAAAAAATGAGTAGAACAATGTCCGATCTTTTTAAAAAAGGAATGGTTTTGCAATACGATTATGATTACGGTAGTACTACGCAGTTAGAAATAAAAGTAGTGAATGAATATAATATTGCTGTTCGAGGCGGCATCAAGCTATTATCTCGAAACGAACCACTATCTATTCTTTGTCATAATTGCAATAAAAAACCAGCAGTAGAAATTTGTAGCGTCCATGTTTATGAAGGAGCTTCTTTCTTTTGCAAAGCTTGTGCAAAAAAGCATGAAAAAGAATGCCCTGATTTTGAGGATTATGCTGCTATGCCTGTTATTAATTCTCCGCGTATGGGGGTGTGTGCTTATGACGGTGGCAC
>JAHDCQ010000200.1:8197-9827 GCA_020629845.1 Saprospiraceae bacterium
CTATGCCTGTTATTAATTCTCCGCGTATGGGGGTGTGTGCTTATGACGGTGGCACTATAGATAAAAAGCGGGATGGTGTTTGGAAAGGATAAACTACGGTTATCATTCCTTAGAATTCAATAATAGAAGAAAATTTAAAATCAAATATTTTCCAAGAATGCGAATTATTTTTTGCCTTATTCTACTAGCTATCTTAAATAGTACATTTGCTCAAACCCCACCTCCTGACGACCTTTTTGGTACAGACTTACAAGATTGGTTTTGGGAAAATTATTATGATGGTAAACATGAGGAGCTTGACTATGACGAAGCGCGCTTCCATATGTATCGCACGATTGATAATGAGAATGAATTTGTTTATTGCGTTTATTCGGGCTACGAAAGGAGTTGGCGTTCCAATAGCAACTCTAATAATCCATTTCCAATCAATTGTGAGCATACCATACCGCGTTCTTTCTACAATGAGCGCTATCCTATGTTTTCGGACTTGCATCACTTATTCCCAACTTATGCGGATTGGAATACTGCGCGTTCCAATTATCGCTTTAGTGAAATCCCTGATTCTTCGACAGAATCATGGATGTATCTTGATAGTGAACAATCTGCTATCCCACAATCTAATATTGATTTATACAGTGAACAAAGTGGAGAATTTAGCACAGGGCGTTTTGAGCCACGCGAAGATCATAAAGGCGATGTGGCACGTGCTATTTTCTATTTTTATACCATGTATATTGATGAGGGGGAAATTACAGATGTAGTCTCGAATTTGGCTACCCTTTGCGATTGGCACGCCCAAGACCCTGTGAGCGAAAAAGAACGTACTCGAAATGATAGAATAGAAGCCATACAAGGTGACCGCAACCCCTACATTGATTATCCAGAGGCGGTGCTTGCTGCTTGGGGCTGTGAGGTATCTACGAATACTGAAGATTTGACCGTTATAGACCAGGATTTTCAAGTAACACCGAATCCAGCGACTAATGTTATTCGTTTAGAGACTGCTTTATCGGAGGCATTTTTAGTACGAATTTTTGATATGCAGGGAAAATTGGTTTTGTATAGAAAAGCTGTATATGCTGGAGATATATTGGATATCGAGTCTTTAGCAAGTGGCATATATACTATGCAAATAGAGACAAAAGACACCATAGGCCGACAGCAGTTTATTAAAAAATAGCGTAACTATTTAGTAGAGCAGAGAGGAGAGACCATTCGCTTTGCTCATTGAGAGAAGAGAGACAGGATATTCCAAATACTACTAAAGAGAAAAGAAAAAATGCTTGTAATTCTCTGTTCTCTGAGTCCAAAGGACGGTCTCTGCTCTCTATTCTAAATAGTTACAAAATAACATACTTATTTAGGTAGAAGGCATAGAGGGTAGAGGGATTTTTAGTTCAATTTTTTATGAAAAAGATTAAGAAAAGGACAAATTAAAATCCCTCTACCTTATACCCTCGACCCTCTACTAAATAGGTACAAAATAGCAATAAAAAAAGCCGTGCAAAATCGCACGGCTTCTTCAAAATTTCACGAAATGAATGTATATTCTTTAGGAATTGGGTTTATTTAACTACCTCAAATTTCTTATTTAAAACACCTCCATCTGTGGTATAAACCTTCACGATAT
>JAHDCQ010000201.1 GCA_020629845.1 Saprospiraceae bacterium
CCACCATTTTCTTCACAATGCGGACTTTTTTTGTTGTCTCTGTTTGCTGTGCTTGCAGCCCTGTCATCATGCCGAAGCATAGCAAGAACATAAATAATGATATACGTTTCATATCTAAATTTTTGTAAAGATTGTTGAGCCTACAAAATTAGTACATCTCTGTGAAAGGACAAATGATAATTACGGACGGGTTGTATGGGCTAGTATTTGAGGCAATGTTAAAACGCCATAATGTGTAAAAATTATGGCGTTTTAAGTGTGAAAGTGGAGTGCGCTTAACGCACCTCAAACTTTCCTCCTTCGGACTTGAAGCCAATCAAAATGCCCTGTCCCATGGATACCTCAATAGGCGTGGGGACATCCGTAAATTTAAAGTAGCTCTTAGAGCCTGCATCTCCAATAACATCGAAGCAAATTTGATAAACCGTTTGCCCATCTGCCATCGTAATGCCCCGCAATTGTGGGTCGTACCAAGCCATAGACAGTAGTCCTTCTTTTGCCCGATTGGTACCAAAGTTTTGCGCGCTCAATCCTGCTAATTTAAAGCTTTTTACTTCCTTAAATTTTAAGTGTTTCGGATTCCACTTCAAGGAGTATTGCAGGGACAAAATCTGTTGGAAGTCACGCCCGTATACATCTACGCATACGGTTTTGCCCTTTTCGGCTTTTTTGTTGTAAATGCCCATAGTGAGCGCGCCCTGTGCTGAGATGAGCGTCGCTAAAAAAAGTAGGGGAAGTAGTAGTAGGTATTTTTTATTCATCTTCGATTTTTGTATTTAATTTTGCCTCAAAAGTATATGAAAAAAACGGTTTCCATCCGAATTTTAAGACCTTCGCAAGAGAGCTTAATAGAACTTTAACGCCTTGTATTAGATTTAACCTATCCATTCTATTCAGGCGGATGTTTGTATTACAAATTGCACAATTGTGCGATTTGCGTCTCCCACCAATGAATTGGTGGGCTGAATTTCATCACGAAATAGTTTTAGCCCACCAATTCATTGGTGGGAGACGTATGTAAAAACATATGCTGTAAATTTTTCAGGTTAAAAAGTGCAATTTGTTACACACATCAGGCGGATTTTAGATGTGAGATATAAGACTAGATGATTAGCTTTGCGCGCTCATCGAATTCGTAAAATAGTGAACAGAAGCACAGAAATGGAACAGCAAATAACAGATACCGTTTTAATGGTACGCCCCGCGAATTTTGGCTTTAACCCTGTAACTGCTGAGAGCAATGCCTTTCAAGATGCAGCTACCGACTTGAGCGCGAAAGAAATACAGATATTGGCCGTACAGGAATTCGACCAATTTGTGGCCAAGTTACGGGAAGCTAATATCGAAGTAATCGTTGTGGAAGACAGCACGGAACCAGTGACATATGATGCAGTTTTTCCAAATAATTGGTTTACTACACATGCTGACGAGACCTTGGTGCTATATCCCATGTGCGCGCCCATGCGCCGACTAGAGCGAAGAGAGGATATTATTAGCTTGCTTGCTAAGGACTATAAGTTAAGTACGAAACAAGATTTAGCACCACACGAAGAAGCAGAGCGTTTTCTAGAAGGCACAGGTAGTTTGATTTTAGACCGCCCCAATAAATTGGCCTATGCTTGCCGAAGTGTGCGTACCAATGATGCCGTACTAGACGATTTTTGTGTGAAAACGGGCTATCAAAAAGTCCTATTTGATGCCAGCGACGCAGATGGACAAGCGATTTATCATACCAATGTGATGATGGCATTAGGTGAAACCTTCGTGGTCATTTGTATGGATTCGGTGAAGGATAGTGCGGAATATGTCCATTTGCAGCAGCATTTTGGACGTACGAATAAGGCATTGATTGAAATTTCGCTGGAGCAAATGGCGAGCTTTGCAGGTAATATGCTACAAGTGCGTAATCGGGAAGGCGATACTTTTTTAGTGATGTCCGAACAAGCCTATAAATCCCTTACAAAGGAACAAATTACTCAAATTGAGGAGCATACCAATATTCTATATAGCCCAATTTATATTATTGAACAGTTCGGCGGCGGCAGCGCACGCTGTATGATGGCAGAGATTTTCTTGCCGAAAAAATAGGAATTATGCAATATCCACACTCTTGAAACGGTGGGCTGAAAATAATTCTATTTTCAGCCCACCAATTCATTGGTAGTGACTCAATATTCTATTCTTCCATCACCACCAAAAGCGTTTTATCCAAAGGATGCAAATGCGCTTTTAGTACATCAAAGTAAGCTTGCCCATGCTTCAGATAGAAGCCCATGAAATTATCGTGGCGTTCCTGTAAGCCATTGCTTGGGAAGAGTTTTTCCTTGAAGCTACGCAATTGATTGAGTGCCACGTCATGCTTGTTTTTTTCTGCGCGTAGTACTTTTGCTTCTAGTTTTTCGAGGGCATTGAGTTGCTTTTGCTGTTCGGCAAGTACCGATTTTTTCATACCTGCATCTACCTCTAGTACTTTGGATAGTATTTTTTCAAAGAGCGTTTCTAGGGCTGTTCGTTCGTCTTTCAGGCTGAGTTCGTTTTCCGTATTTGCTTTCACATATTTTTTCACCAAATGTTCTGTACCCTCAAAAATAGTACTAAGCGATAAGCCAAGTTTAGCCATGCGTTTCGTGCTGCCTTTATCTAGCCAAAGCACCGAATTTCTACGAATTAGCATTGGAAACAGGACATTAAAATGCTGGAATTGTGCCTTACGTTCTAGCCAATACGCCAATTCGCCACCACCACCGATATAAGCTAAATTTGGAAAAATTACTTCTTGATAAAGTGGTCGCATCACCACATTAGGGCTGAAGCGTTCGGGATGCTCATCTATTTCTTGCAGGAGTTCTTCACGACTAAATTTATAACTGGTATTCAAAACCTCAAAGCTGCCGTCATCGTTTTGGACAATGCGTTCGCGTATTTGCTCGCGTAGATAGAAAAAATTGATAGCTCGCGGTGTCGCTTGTGCTGAAAATCCTAGTTTTTCTAGCTCCGTTTGGGTATTTATTACCAATTTTTCCGAAGGTTGATTAATAATTTCCTCCTTGATGTAAGGTGCGAATAAGCGTTTCAGCTTTGGCTCATTCATATTGCAAACCACCAAGCCATATTGTTTGAACAACTCATGCACTAAACATTGCGTAGCTTTGGAATAGGTCTTATGCTGTATGAATGCGTTTTGAATAATACTAAAAATGGCTTGCGCGTTCTCACTTTCACCTAGAATACCTTTTAGTTCTTCTAGCACAGGAGCTAGGGTAGTAGTTTGCATCATGCCTGTCGCGCCTTGCTCCTCGTTTTGCCATTCTAGCGTCTTATTGAAGAGATGCAAATGATTGATTTCTTCAAAATCATGATCTTCTGCACCTAGCACAAATACAGGTACGAATTGCTGCTCAGGATAGCGTTCATTGAGGCGTTCAGCTAGATTAATAGCCGAAAAAATCTTATAAATAAAGTAAAGCGGACCCGTAAATAGGCTTGGCTGATGCGCGGTGATAACCGTAAAGGTATTATCTTGTAATAGTGCGTCTACATTAGCTTGTACTGCTGCACTGGGCGAAAAATCAGCATATTGAGCGCGAATGACTTCCACTAAAGTAGCGCGGTCAATATCAGCCGTTTTTTTATTTTGAATAGCTTGTTCAAAAGCTGCTAGGCTCGTGTCGTAGTGATAAAAAGGACGCAATTTAGCGTCGCTGGTGGTGTATGCTTTGTCGCGTTTTGAAAATTGCGGTACGTCCGCGAAAGCGATGTGTTCGATTCTCATTCGTTTCATTTTAATATCCACGATGAGAGAACACATTAATAAGGGTTTTGCTTTGTGAAAGGGGCAGAATTTTTGAAAATGTCTTTTAAGAGTCATGTCAGGGGAGGATAATATAGAATTATCCCCCTTCCTAAAGTTATTTCTTCAATTCCACCTTCGCACCATCCATCACGGCTTGCACCACATCAGGATTGAGTAGGGTAGAGGTGTCGCCTAAATTCGAGACATCGCCCGAAGCAACTTTGCGTAAAATACGACGCATAATTTTGCCTGAACGCGTCTTCGGTAAGCCAGGAACGACTTGCACTAAATCAGGCTTAGCAATTGGCCCAATTTCGCGCGTCACCACCGCCCGAACTTCTTTTGTAAATGCGGCTTCGTCTTCCACTGCTTGTTGCGTAATGATATAGGCATAAATGCCCTGTCCCTTAATATCATGCGGATAACCAACTACGGCAGATTCAATCACATTTTCATGCTCATTAATCGCATTTTCAACCTCGGCAGTACCCATGCGATGCCCTGAGACATTAATCACATCATCCACGCGCCCAATGATGCGGTAGCGTCCGTTCTCGTCGCGGCGCGCACCATCGCCTGTGAAGTACATATTTTCAAAAGCAGAAAAATAGACATTTTTGCACCGTTCATGGTCGCCGTAAGTCGTACGAATCATCGAAGGCCAAGGAAATTTGACACATAGCAGTCCTTCTACGCCATTGCCTTGCACTTCTTCACCATCTGCATTCATTAAAACGGGCTGAACACCTGGCATAGGGTAGGAGGCATAACACGGCTTGGTGTCCGTGATGCCTGGAAGTGGGGTAATGAGAATACCACCCGTTTCGGTTTGCCACCAAGTATCCACTATCGGGGCATTGCCTTTTCCCACTTCTTTATTGTACCATTCCCAAGCTTCTTGATTGATGGGTTCACCTACTGAACCGATTACTTTCAAGCTACTTAAATCATATTTATCTACATACTCATCGCCTTTTGCCATCAATGCGCGAATAGCCGTAGGCGCAGTATAAAATTGATTGACTTTATGCTTATCGCATACTTCCCAGAAACGTCCTGCATCAGGATAGGTGGGTACACCCTCGAACATTATAGTAGTAGCCCCTGCTAAAAGCGGGCCATATACAATATAAGAATGCCCCGTAATCCAACCAATATCGGCAGTACACCAATACACATCGCCCTCTTGATATTGAAAGACATTGCGGAAGCTAAAGCAAGTATAGACCATGTAGCCGCCACAAGTATGCACTACGCCTTTAGGCTTGCCCGTAGAACCAGAGGTGTAAAGAATGAAGAGCATATCTTCGCTATCCATTTCTTCGGCTGGGCAGTCGGTGCTTTGTGCGGCTACTTCTTCATGCCACCATTTATCTAGCTCAGTATTCCAATTAATCTTTCCCCCTGTATTTTTATGTACGAGTACAGTTTCTATACTATCACAGCCAAGCGCGAGCGCATCATCTACGATTTGCTTAACAGGAATATTTTTCGCCCCACGACTATTATAATCCGAACAAATGACCATTTTGCAAGTCGCATCCTTGATTCTATCCGCTAAGGCATTGGCAGAGAAGCCTGCAAACACTACTGAATGAACTGCTCCGATACGCGCACAAGCCAGTACGCCAATCGCTAATTCAGGTACCATTGGCATATAGAAGCAAACGCGGTCGCCTTTCTGAATGCCCATTGCTTTGAGGGCATTGGCGGCTTTGCAGACTTCTGCATGGAGTTGTTTATAGGTATAGCTTTTGGCAGGCGTGTTTGGGTCGTTGGCTTCCCAAAGTATGGCTACTTGCTCACCGCGTGTTGCTAAGTGGCGATCAAGGCAGTTTTCGGTGATGTTGAGTTTTCCACCCTTAAACCAATTGATATTGGGTTCGGAAAAGTTGTAGTCTAGGACTTTATCCCATTTTTTGCGCCATTGGAAGGTTTCGGCTTGTGCTGCCCAAAATGCTTCGGGCTGTTCCACGCTTTGTTGGTAAACTTCTTTATATTGTTCAAGCGTTTTTATTTGTAATGTCATTGCTGAATGTGCGTTGGTATGCACATTCAGCAATTTTACAAAAAACTAATAGGCTTTGCAAATCGGTTCTCTACTTGCGCCAAAGGGCTGCAAAACGATGCTGACTAGATGCGCCATCGAAGGCAGTAATCATTTTAGTACTGTAGCCTGCTTGCATCGCACTATTAAATTCTTGTTGTATGCTCGAAGCAGAGCGACTATGTGCCGCTCGTAGCGAACCACCGCCATTTCTAGCAAAAATGGTGGTAAAGAACACCTCTCCGCTATGCTTGTAGGCATTGATATAAACAGGTGAAAAACCTCTTTTTTTATAGTCATCATAAAGCTTTTGATAATCAGCTTCTTTTACTTGGGATTTGATGTAGTGTCCATTGTAGTTTTTATTTCGATAGAGTACCGTATAACGTCGTTGTCCGCCTGTGGATACTACTGAAATATTGATAGGTTCTAAGTCTCTTCGTCCAGCTTCTGTCATTATATCTTTATGCTGATTGTAGGTACGACCATGTCGTGCTAAGAAACTACCAGATACTTGTTTGAAGATGACATTATAGCGTACTTGTCCACTAATAGTATAACTATCCACAAAGATAGGACTTAGGTTGCCTCGATTATCGAACGCATTTTGATAGGCTCTAGCTGTCAATCCGAAGTGAGCTTTCCATCGTCTGCCATTTGACGGTTTCCAACTGAAGTTCAGGAAGCCCTTATTTGCCACACTATAGCCATCAATCCATTTTGGCTCAAAGCCCGAATCTGCTAAATGGGTAAACATGCGTTGAAAATCACTTGCCTTGAATTTATGTCTTGTGTACTCTCCTGAAAGCGATCTAGGTGGCCATATGAGTATTCTACCACTAGGAAATTCTTTACCTTTTATTTTCGTCCAATTATTGATCCTGCCCGAGGTCGTCGAACTCATGGGAGCCGTTAAGCCACGTTCAAACTTCATGCTTATAGGTTTTCCGCTTTTTTCCATATGCACATGAAGGTGTGGCGCACTTGAGGAGCCTGAGTTTCCTATTTTACCCAAAAATTGTCCTTTCTTTACTCTTGGGCGCGAGCCTTTAGGAATAAAAACATTAGGATCAATATCGGGCGATCTACTTCCGCTTGTTCGGCTACTAAATAAAGCAGCATTGTTAGGGCATATAGCCGCAGGAATAGTACCTCGTACAGCATGAGCATAGAGAGCGTATACGCCATTGTCTTGTAAAATCCAGATGTGATTTCCGCCACCAGCCATCAATCTATTATTAAGTGCTTGGTGCCGTTGTCCAGGTGTAGGATTCTCAGGTGCGTTGCGCCAACAGCCGCATACTTCCCCATCTGCCATAGCATAAAAAGGCTTATTATATATTAGAAAATCTGCGTTCTTTTTGCCGTCTTTTCCGCTTTTTAAATGCGTCCATTTGTTGTTGCCTAGATAGCGTTTTGCGCCAAAATCCTCCCCTTTTGCTTGGATACCAGGCGCATGATTGCCCGTAGAATAGCGTTCTCCTGCTCTTAAATCCTCTGCTTTGAAAGGTATGGCGTAGAGGCTACTTGAGTTAGGGGTTGAAAAACCTAGTGAAGTGCGGTCTTGTGCTATAGCAAGACCATTGATGCCTAGTAGCAATGCTACTAGCAAATACATTGTTGTTTTCATTATGAAATGTTTTTAGAAGATGTCCGCTCTAGATGGAGCGGACGCGTTTGTTTTTATCGTTACTTACTTTTTTCTTTTCTTGGAAACTGCTTGTAAACGTGCTGTTGAAGTCTTCAACTGATTGCGTAGATGATGTGTATAAGCTGCATAGACTCTTTTTTTTCCTCTTACAGTTCGTACCACAATAGCAAGGTCATTAAGATTACTATTTGCTAATGAAGGAGGAATTTCCGCATTGGATGAAATTTTGTATATTTTGTAATTGGTCTGTTTAGCTCGCTGTGGAGAAAATCCTAGACTATTACTATTTTGCTCTTTTAATAGTAAGTTTTGCTTACCAAACCCTATATTGTACGTGCTTTCATCAAGCCTAACCCTTTGGGTAGCCTGTAGTTGTAATTCATTATCACTTGTAGAAAATAGCACAACATCTTTTTTACCAATGCCCATTTCTAATGTTGTACTGTCGTCAGTAATGCTAAAATTGAAGTACCTTACACCTCTCAAAGGATTCGATAATCGAAATTCTTCTTGAGCAACGATTGTACTATGGGCAGTAAGTATAAGTGAAAGTACTAAAGCGAAGCTCTTTAAAAGGGATGTTCTCATTGTTTTTATTATCTGTTTTTGAATATTTCTTACCCTACAAATATAGCAAATAAAGCAACATGCGAAATGGTAAAAAGTCTCTAAATAGGAAGGGGCGGAATTAGAGAACTAGTTTTTAAGTCTTTGATAGTCAATAATATAAATACACTACATTATGTCTTCTGCTAAACATGCTTTTTTTGATTTTATTAACGTATTGACGAAGGCGGAGAAAAGTCAGTTTCTGAAATATGCTGCCCTAGAGAGCAAAAAAGAAGACAGCAAGCAACTCAAACTATTCAAGGCTAGCCAGCAAATGGATGACTATAATGAGCTGAAAGCTATGCGTACAGCAGCTTACACGAGTCGAAATGCTTTTGCGAAGGGGCGCATGCAACTATTAGAGCAAATACAACGTTTTCTGCGCTATGTAGAAGGCAAAAAATCGAAGACAGAGAAAAGCATTAGTATTCAGCTACAAGAGACTATTACCGATATATTGATTTTACATGAACGGGGTGCAGTCGAACTTGCAGCACAGCAATTGCAAGAAGCTATCAAGTTAGCGCGCCAGCAACATCTAAGTAATGAATTATTGAGCTTGCTTCAACTTCAAAAGACCTATCTACGGCAAGGCTATCAAAACAAGAGTAGCGACGATATGGCGCGTGTGAATGAAGAAATCAATTTGCTACTCCAAAAATTGCAGTTGGAAAATGCCATCATTCGCCGCTATGACCAAATTTTTATGCGGGAGCAAAAGTTGGAAGCCTACACCCGTAAGCAGTTGCTACTAACTAATATACATTACTTTGAAGAACAAAATATTCAGTTTGCCGACTTGACGCTTAAGGCATTTATGGCATATTATTTTATAAAAGCAAAATACTATAAACTCATAGAAAATCAGCCCGAACTTGTTGCTGCACAATGGAAGCAAATGATAGATTTTCTAGAGCAAGACCCAGCTCTAAAAGCTGAACATCAAGAACGCTACCTGAATATTTATTATAACTATTACGCCAACCTCATTCGGGCAGGATTGTTAAATGCAACTACTTTCCAAGAAGCCTTGCACAAGTTGAAAACCATAAAGCCCAAAACCTCCAAAATTAAACACAAAATCACCCAACATCTTTGCTATTATCGCTTGCAGTATTACTATGTAACCGATAATTATCAAGATACGATTGCTCTGCATCAAGATATTGAGATGCTACTTATTGCTCCTGAGCAATATTGCCTTAGTTTCAATCGGATGTTGATGTTGCAATATCATTTGGCCGCGGCATATTATCATAAATTTTTGCAAGAATCTGATGAGGAGGCATTAGGTCAAGCCGTTGATTTAGCTAACAGCATAGATGCGATTAAAGCTACTGATAATAAAACGGATACTCATCTGAAGACAAAACTCCTGCTTGCTAATATTGCCTATTTTCAAGATGATGAAGTCTTTTTTGAAAAGCATTATAATGCCATTCGATACTTATGTAGAGATGAAGAGCTGGAAGCTTCATTTGCACTAGGTAAAGACATCCTTTTTGTGCTAAATAATGCTCGTAAAGCTCCTTTTGCAGCGCGTAAATCTTACTTCCAGAAATTATTGTTGAATATACAATCTAAAGAAATCACTCATTATAGAGAATTTGTGAATTACATTGAAGCATATGTAAAACTTAAGTTTTCATACAAATAGAAAAATATTTGGCTATTCCTTAAGAAGCATGTATCTTCGCACTCCATTTTAAAAAGCATTT
>JAHDCQ010000584.1 GCA_020629845.1 Saprospiraceae bacterium
AATGCCGTCATTATCCCTAAATGATTGCGATGTCGTACTACAACATGGTAATTGCCTGCAGGAACACCAGGGAAACAAACAGCAGTAGATAAACCATCTGTACCCACTACATCACCATCTTTTTGCAATAAGGCGGTTGTAGAAGCCACTACCGTAGTATTCATCATCGCATCGCGCAATTCTACTAATACCCAATCTACGATAGCATCGCTTCCTGTAAAGGAAACATTACCTAAAGACGTACCTGTATTCAGTGGTGTATGCCCAAGTGCACTATAAGGCTCATTGAATGGAATTAGACCCGCTGTTTCTAAATCATTATCCATATCCATACCATTGAAAGATCCTTGTAGGAAAACCTTCGGTGCAATACAAATACCACAATCACTAGCTGCGCCTACGCACCGCTTCTCGAAATTATCGTAGTGATAAATATGGTTGGTAAAAGAATTTGGATTAAATAAGATAACAAGTTTATTCACATCTGTATCGGCAGTAGCACCATCAGGGCGGTCGAGATACGTAAATTCCAAACGTTCCCAAGCATTCTGCACCGTAGTAGTAACTTGATAGCGACTATGACGACCAGTTGGATAATTAACAGTTGTGGCAGTCGCGCTATTTTCTAATTGTAAAATGATATTTGTACCAATGGGCGCAGTCGTGTAAATATCAATATAGAAACGCTTATCAGCATTCGTAAACTCTGATGCATCCGTGATGGCAGCCGTCGTGTATTGTATATTGTCGTATTGTTCCGCAGGATTTCGCGTGTACCGTCCAACAAGCATCGAACCATTGGTGGCATCCATAGACGGATTCATGGTATTATCCTCGTAAGTGCCAGTAGAAACAAGATAGCTAATAAGCGCATTGTCATCAAAATTCTCCAATACGCAATCCAATACGCTTACGCGTTCTACATCCACTTGCACTTTCATTTCCATCGTATTTGTACCGCAAGCATTCATTTCCACTACAGTAATTTTACCGCTAGAAGTCGTGCCACCCCAATCAACCGTAATGCTATTTGTGCCTTGCCCTGATGTGATAGTCGCGCCTGTAGGTGCTGTCCAAGTGTACGAACTTCCAGCAGCTCCATTCATTACGCTATATACTTCGCCATTCGCTTGATTTTCGACTGTTCTATTGCCCGTCAATGCAGCAAAGTTGCCTTTGTATACGCGTACATAATCCACTTCCATTGTTTGTGGAAACATAGTTGTACCATCGGGCGCGCCTGGCCAGTTTCCACCTACCGCTACATTGAGTAGGAAATGAAATTTTTGATCGAAGGGCCAATAAGGTGCGATATCCGCAGGGGTGCGTGAGGAGAAAAGATAATCGTCTACATACCAACGAATTTCATCAGGTCCCCATTCTATTGCAAATTCGTGGAAATCATCATTGAAAATATCGCAGACCAGTTTATAAGATGAGCCTGTATAGGAGTTGTTTGGCCAAGGCTCTCCATAATGAATTGTACCATGCGATACATCAGGCTCATGTCCTACCATTTCCATGATGTCAATCTCGCCACTTTGCGGCCAGCCGCCGTATACATTAT
>JAHDCQ010000585.1 GCA_020629845.1 Saprospiraceae bacterium
ACAGTACGCAACTCTTCTTTTGACCTAGAATTGACAACTCTGGACGCGCCCATTGCTAGAATTTGTTCGCGCTTGCTTTCGCTAGAACTAAAGGCTACGACTTCGCAGCCCCAATACTTCAAAAACTTAACCGCCATATGCCCTAGCCCACCGATACCGATGACTCCTACTTTATCGGTAGGTAATACGCCAGCCGCGATAATCGGATTGAAGACGGTGATACCACCACACAAAAGTGGCCCTGCTTTACTCAAATCAATGCCTTCGGGTAAAGGAATCGCCCACGCCCAGTGTGCGCGTACATAATCCGCGAAGCCACCATGCCCCGAAATGGTAGACTTACCATCTCGACATAAATGCTGCGAGCCGTCCATACATTGGTAGCAGCTCATACAGGATTCCGCAAGCCAGCCCAAGCCCACTTTATCGCCTACTTTTACATTTTTCACCGCCGAACCTGCCGCGACCACTTCGCCTATAATTTCATGCCCTGGCACTAAGGGATATTGCGAACTGCGCCACTCATTTTTAATCATACTTAAATCCGAATGACAGATGCCACAGTAAGCGACCTTGATGTCCACTTGTTCAGGTTGCAAAGGGTTCAATTCGTAAGTGTAAGGACTTAAATCCGCACCCGCTTCTAGGGCAGCATAAGCATTAACTTTCATAATCTTATCTTTTCGAGGAGGCCCTTTTTTAGGCTGGGGTATCATTCCTAAAAGAGCTAAATCTCCTAAATATTTATGGATATAATTTTCAGATAAAGGTGGTAATTCTCCTAAACTATCCTTTATCAATTGCTTAAAATTCGTACAATACACGCTACTTGGCCCGCCATAAAATTGCTTTTGATAGGCGATTAGCACTTGCAAAACCGATAATTTACGCTGCGCTTCGGGCAAGGCTTTCAGCTTCGTTTCCATACGCTCGTACCATGTTTGATAGTCGCGCATTCGGTCTATGGTATAGCCTGCGGAAGCTATCCAATCCACGAAACGGTCTAAAGATATGGTATCTTTCAAATAATTGAGCGCGTGATAAGTCTTGTAGTTTTGCGGAGTTTGGGTGTGTACCCCAACGATTGCTTTAGACAGTACATCAACGGGAATGCCGTCATAATGCGGCACTTTGCGATTGCCGCTACTTCTATTTCGATAAAAAGATTGCGGGGCTAAACCCGTATGGACAATACTGTACAAAAGGCGCGTCAGCATATCTGGCGCATTGACTTGTCCTTTGTAGTGTCGGTCGGGCAATATCATATCGCAACGGAAAATATGGATAGGATTGCCAAATTGCTCATTGACTGATCTCAATAGAATTTCGCTCGCCCATTTGCTCGTCGCATAGCCCGCTGCGTAATTATTTGTTAGTGAAATTTCGCTTTTAAAAGGCGTATCTTCATACACATTCCAGCCGTCCACATCGAAGTGCATGAAAACACCAAGGGTGGAAATGAAATCAATAGGCTTGCGCGTTTCGGTGAGTGCTAAGCGGATGATTTCCGCTGTTCCTGCCACATTCGGGCCAAAAAGATGCTGATAAGATAAGCGATGATTGACCA
>JAHDCQ010000202.1:0-3032 GCA_020629845.1 Saprospiraceae bacterium
GAATTCGATGTGACGCTTGCGCGTGGCTTGAATTATTATACAGGCTGTATTTTTGAGGTAAAAGCCAATGATGTGAAAATGGGCAGCATCGGCGGGGGCGGTCGCTACGATGACTTGACGGGTAATTTCGGATTGAAAGGCGTTTCTGGCGTAGGGGTTTCTTTCGGCGCGGAGCGCATTTATGATGTAATGGAAGAATTGGATGCTTTTCCAAAGGAAAATATCGAAAACCTAAAAGTGTTGCTTATTGCTTTCGATGCGGAGACGCACAAATATGCCTTCCGATGCTTGGGAAAGTTGCGTAAAGCAGCTATTAATGCTGACTTATACCCTGAGCCAGCCAAGATGAAAAAACAGATGAAGTATGCCAATGCGCGTTCTGTGCCTTATGTGATTTTGATAGGCGGCAATGAGATGGAAACGGGCAAGTTAACACTCAAGAATATGGAAATCGGGGAGCAAGAGGCATTGACTTTGGAAGATATTATTGAAAAATTAAGCTAAAAAATGGTGGAGCAACTTCAATCACTACAACAAATTCAAGCGGCTATTGCAGCAGAAAATTTGACTTGTTCCGCCCTGACCAAACACTACTTAGAGCAGATAAAACAAACCACAAACCTCAATATCTACATCGAAGTATTTGAGGAAGAAGCCCTTGTGCGTGCTAGGGAATTGGATGCAAAACCTACTTCCGAGCGCGGTCGCTTACACGGCGCAGTCATCGCGATAAAAGATGTATTGTGCTACAAAGGGCATAGCGTAACTGCCGCTTCTAAGATATTGGAAGGTTTTGTTTCACCTTATAATGCGACGGCCATTCAACGCCTTTTAGATGAAGATGCTATTATAATCGGGCGCGTCAATTGTGATGAATTCGCGATGGGCTCGACCAATGAAAATTCGCATTATGGCGTGACGCGTAATGCTGCCAATCCAGATAAAGTGCCAGGTGGTTCGTCGGGTGCTTCGGCGGTAGCGGTGCAAGCTGGTACATGTCTATTCGCACTAGGTTCAGATACAGGCGGCTCAGTTCGGCAACCTGCTTCCTTTTGTGGCGTTTTTGGTTTAAAGCCGACTTACGGACGTATTTCGCGCTATGGCTTACTAGCCTATGGTTCTTCTTTTGACCAAATTGGAATTTTATCCAATACTATTCAAGATGCTGCTTTAGCCCTTGAAATCATGGCGGGCGCGGATGAATTTGATAGCACCGCAAGTCAAAAGCCTGTGCCGAGTTATTCGCAGCAATTGAATTTTGAAGGCAAAGCCAAAATCGCCTATTTCAAATCTGCTTTAGAACATGAACGCTTGGACGCGGAAATAAAAGCCCAAAGTTTTGCTTTTATCGAAAACCTTAAAGCCAAAGGGCATGAAGTCGAGGCGATTGATTTCGATTTTTTAGATTATATCATCCCAGCCTACTACGTACTTACTACAGCAGAAGCATCTTCCAATTTGTCGCGCTACGACGGCGTACGTTATGGACATCGTAGCGAAGAAGCAAAAACCCTTTTAGAAACCTATCAAAAAAGTCGCACCGAAGGCTTTGGCATAGAGGTGAAGCGACGAATTATGTTGGGTACATTTGTGTTGAGTGCGGGCTATTATGATGCTTATTACACGCAAGCCCAAAAAGTTCGTCGTTTGATTTGGGAACGTACCAAAGCGATTTTTGAGGATTATGATTTTATTCTAATGCCCACTGCGCCGACTACAGCTTGGGATATTGGCAAACTGAATGATGATCCTGTGGAGATGTACCTATCTGATATTTTCACCGTTCATGCGAATATGGCAGGCATTCCAGCAGTAGCATTTCCGTTAGGAACACACTCGAATGCTTTGCCGATTGGTATACAATTGATGGCGAATCGTTTTGAAGAAGCAAAACTGTTGAGTTTCGTGAATAGTTTATCCTAATTGATAGTAATCGCCGTTTGGGTCATAACACCCAAATGATTGCGGTGCTGAACGCTAACATAGTAATTTCCAGTTGGCAAATCTTGAATTATTAAAGGTATATTATCAGGACTTACGATAGTACCATCTGTTTTCACAATGCCCACTAAATGATACAATACTGTAGTTTCATCCGTTCGGATAGAAACGATAACCCAGTCCACAAAATCTGCTGGAACAGGATCGGGTATTTGGTCAGTACCATTAATTATATTTATAAAAATGCTTTCGTCATACGGATGTTCGCTAGATAAAACATCAGTTAAGTTTGCATCCATATCTACGCCATTATGTGTGCCTTTGAGCATTATTTTTAAGTCTAAAGTCACATCTTTAGTAGGTGTACATGTATTTTTCCACTTTACTTCCGTAAAACTATTCCAGTCATTTGTAGAGTTACCATAGCCTGTAATTCGTATTTTATGAGTTGTGGTAGTGGGAAATGTAAATCGTTCTAGTCCCAGCGTTGTACCACTTGAAGCGGCATTATCTAATACTTTTACCCAAGTATCATTGTCAGTCAATAATTCTACATCGAATATTGCCATCCGAGTGTCGCCTCTATAAAAAGCAATGTCAATGCAACTTAAAGGAGTGGGAGTGTCCAAGCAAAATTGTATTGCATGCCCTAGTCCAAATGCCGACCAACGAGTAGATAAGTCGCCATCTAAAGTGTTTATAGGGGCGTTTCCATCATCAAGACTCGCTAATACTGTGTCACATTCGCAGAAATCAGGCACTCCATTGGCATCATTATCAATACGGTCATCCGAATTTTCACATTTGTCTTCTGCATCACATACGCCATCTTGGTCAGTATCCATATAGTTGCTATTATTGTTTTTTTGGTAGTCGAGTGCTTGTTGTAGATAAAGACTAAAGGCAATAGGCGTATTTTGAGATTCTACATACCCCAAATCCCCTACAAAATTATTGAAAGCCCCGACATTCGTAATGCTGTTCGTAGTGCAACCGACTGCCCAATTGGTTTGGTCAGTGGGTGGGTCATGTAGAATAATGCTGCCTCCTACATTACAGTTCCATAGCATGTGTTGTCCGCCTGCCCAACC
>JAHDCQ010000202.1:3132-9661 GCA_020629845.1 Saprospiraceae bacterium
ATAAAATCTTTTGAATTGATGTTTTTAAACCAACTATCGCGCAGATGAAGCATGTTGATTGCATAGTTTGCATGATTTTCATCTGTTTCGGAGACTGCTTGTGATTCAAATCGAATATTTTCAACACCACATTCTTGAATGCCAACCCAATCGTATTTTTGGACAGTTCCGCTTGAATAAGGCATACCAATTGGATCTACGATAGGTGTGTCCATATATAAAGTATTTCCAATAACTGCTGTGATATTATGCTTGGATTCAATACTATAGTTACTTGTCGTCCAATCGCTATGTCCCTCACCGCATTGCGTAGCGAGGTCGTCCATGCCTAGTGTTTCGAGCCATAATTGTGTCGGAATACGAGTGACTACAATATTATCACCTACTTGAAAACTATGTCCTGCCTCTACTGTAATTTCTTTTGTACCAATGGGAACATAAGTGTCAGTAATGTTCTTAAGGGTACTAGAGTTTTTTTGTACACTTGAGGAAGCAGCAATAGTCAATACCGAAACTTGACTAGTACCTACATGGCGCAAAATAGTACCATCCGTGTCATTTCCTTCTCCTCGAATGACTACGCCAGAAGCATTTATGGTAAGTTCACCATTTAACTGATAAGTCCCTTCTTTTAGTAGCAACGTGCCTCTATGCCCGTTGCCATTTTGTGGCATAGCTTCTATAGCATCAATTGCGGCTTGTATATCTGCGGTTCGATCGCCTGAACTTGGGTTTAAAGTCATAACCGTAGGTACATCAGGAAGAGAACATACCCCCTGATGATAACCAACCATGCCATAATCTATAAGGGTATTGCCATTGGCATCGGCAGTATAACTCAATGTGCCATCGGCAGTAAGTTGGACTAAATCTGTAGCAATAGGTGTGAAATCTGGATCAGTAGGTAAGATAAGCTGTTGGGCACTTATATTGCTACATATGAGGAGTCCCAACAAGTGTATACTTGTTTTGATAATGCTTTTCATGATGCCTGTTTGTTAGTACAAGCATAAAAGTACTTCAAAACAAGGAAGAATAAAAAAACTGCTGACTCGAATATTTCAAGTCAGCAGTTTTTTTATCCTAAGTTTTGTTAGGTTTTAAGCCTGATGTGATAAAATAAGCTTGCCTTTCAAGCTTTCTTTCCCATCACTAGCCGTCAAAAAATAAATACCCGATGGATACTTTGAAATATCTAAATCCAATGCTTGATTCTCCCCAACACTATATCGCTGCAAAATTTTACCCGAAAAATCAGTAAGGTAAACATGTTCTATTTTCCCTTTGATTTCCAGCCGTAATTGCCCTGAAGTAGGATTTGGGAAGTATTTCCAGTTTAAAGCATCAGATGGCTTCTCCGTTTGTGTTGGCGGGTTTAATGCTTGTAAGTCATTTTTATCGCAAGCTGGTAAGTAGGTATATTGATGAATCAAACGCACGATTAAATCATTCAATTTTTCTACCTTATACGTATCAGTCGTAGGTTCAATATGTGGATTCCCGATGCCGCTATGATTCGTAAGGAAGGTATAGCTACCATTCGTTAAAAGTGCAAAGGTACGCATCAAATATTCGGTACTTTTATCAATACCACTACCTGTAACTGGGATAATGCGGATGCCTTTTGCAGCAGCTTTTCGTGTTACGCGCTCCAAACGTTCTTGTACTTTAGAATTGTGGTGGGGTGGTGCATCTAAGACCAAAAAGAGCAGGCGACTAAGGGCATTGGTACTCCAATTCATAGAATTGATGGTTTCTTCCAATGCAATATCTACTGCTTCTGGAAAATCCCCGCCACCGCCTGCTGATTGTGCTTTGATAAATTTAGTTGTTTCACTTATGTTCTTCGAAAATGGACTTTTGCGCGTTACATATGCTTCTTTACCTTCATCCCGATAGAAAAGCGTGCCTAAGCGAATGGCTAAATCGGGGGCGTTGTTTTTTACTCTTTCAATAATATCATTCAGTTCTACTTTCAGGTATTCAATTTCATCGCCCATAGAACCCGTTGCATCCACCACAAATGCAATATCTACTTGCTTGCTTTGAGGCGCGCAAGCTACTGGTATAGTGAGCATGTTTACGCCTTGCTGAAAGGAACTTATTTGCTGAATAGGGTAGTCTTCACCTGCATATTTTACGACTATAGAAAGCTGTCCTTTATTTGTTTTCTGTTGAAATACATTCGTCCACAGTTCTGCTTTACCTGTGTTATCGCTGCGGCTTTGCCAAATTACATTTTTGCCATCTAGCAGTTGCACTTCTGCATCTACAATGGCACTATTTTCAGTACTCACTAACTGTACGGAATAGCGTTCTAGTGGGCTTATGTTCCAATGTTGTTGCCATTCATTCAGGTCTTCGGCAGCGATGTCTTCCCAAAGTTTCCATTTCTGGAAGTCATTGATTTCGCCTGCGGTGAGTGTGCCTGATTTTATTTTGCTTTGTTTTGCTTCCGAAGCCATCATTTCAGCCTCTGCTACTTCCATTCGCATATCTGCTGCGGATTCAAGTGATAATGCGTCACTTCCTTTTTTTATTCTTATGGTGCTTTTTTCATAAGCTATTTCTTCCATTGCTGGTGGTGGTGGCGGAGGAGGTTCTGCTGTACGTGGAGGTTCAATTGAGACATCATCAGCGTACCCAATTGACTCGAACTCCGCACTTGTTTCGGCACGTTTGGGTGTGTAGGCTTCCTTTTTGGACACACAGGATGTAAGGAATAGACATGCTATCCCCAACATATAGATAGACTGTTTCATATTTTGATAATTTAGTTGAAGAACACTTGTATAACGTAGCGGTAAGTTTTTTCGTCCGTAATGGACGAGCTTTTGAAAGAGTAGATGTGTTAAAGCTGGTTTTTGGTGGATTTGAGCTTACATAAACACATAAATAATTTCTGGAAAGAAAATAATCAAGCCTAAAAAGATAACTTGAATAATCACAAATGGAATAATGCCGCGATAGAGGTGTTGAGTGGTCACGCCTTCGGGGGCAACGCCTTTGAGATAGAAGAGTGCGAAACCAAAAGGTGGGGACAGAAAAGAGGTTTGTAGGTTGAGAGCCAATAAAATTCCAATCCAAATAAGATCAATGTCATACTCTAGGAAGATAGGAGCAACCACAGGAACAATGATGAAAATAATCTCAATAAAATCAATAAAAAAGCCTGCTATAAAAACTACTAACATGACTAGAAACAGAAAAGTCATTGCAGAAAGATTGGAGCTTTCGATAAGGTGAATGAGGTAAGTATCACCACCCATTTCGCGGAATACGAGGGTGAAAGTAGTTGCACCTAGCAATATCCAAAACACCATGCTCGTAAGGTGCGTCGTTTCGCGCATCACGGCTTTTAGGACAGTAAAATTGAATTTTCCTTGAATAATAGTCAGCAAAGTTGCCCCGAATGCGCCTACAGCCGCCGCTTCGGTAGGAGAGGCGAGTCCCGCAAAAATAGAGCCTAGTACCGCCGTTATTAATAATAGTGGCAATACGAATGCTTGCAGCACCTTCCACCAAAAGCCTTCTGCTCGGAAGGCTTGAATTTCTGCCTCTGGAATGCTAGGAGCATATTCAGGCTTAAAAAAGGCTACAATTGCGATATACAAAATATAAATCATTACTAGCAAAAGCCCAGGTAGTAAAGCCGCTTTAAATAAATCACCTACCGAAACGCTTAATACGCTTGCGAGCAATACCAATACTACAGAAGGCGGAATAATCTGCCCCAATGTGCCTGAGGCAGCAATCGTACCAGTAGCGAGTTCAGGTTGATAGCCGCGTTTGAGCATGGTCGGAAGGCTGATTAAGCCCATCGTAATAACCGTCGCGCCGACAATACCTGTAGAAGCCGCGAGTAACGCGCCTACAATAACTACGGAAATTGCTAGACCACCACGCATTTTTCCAAAAAGCATGGCCATCGTTTCTAGCAAACTTTCGGCAAGTCCAGATTTTTCGAGCATAATACCCATATAGATAAACAAGGGGACAGCAAGCAATACATAATTGCTCATCACGCCCATAATACGCTGTGGGAGTGCGGAAAATGCCGTTGGTTCGAGGAAAGTGAGGGCATAAATAATGGAAATACCACCTAGCGTGAAGGCTACGGGATAGCCGTAGAGGATAAGAATGAAGATGCTGATGAAGAGTAATAGTGCTAGTAGTTCCATGTATAGATATGAGATAGAAGTCCCGATAGTTATCGGGAGAGATTTGAGACTTATGTACTCATTCTTCTTCTGGTTTTTGTAAGACTAGATAGCTTCGTGCTGCAATCGCTAAGCCTTGTAACAGTAACAAAAATAAGCCAATGACAATGACGGACTTGATAATATAGCGAGCAGGCAAACCGCCAGGATTTGGAGAACCTTCACCATCCATGAACGATAGCGCGGCGAACTGATAGGCGTAATACATCAGTACTAAGCACCAGGGAATTAGAAAAACGACGGTACCGAATAGATTGAGTAAGGCTTTGTCGCGTTCCGAAAATTTGGCATAAAATAAATCTACGCGCACATGCTTATTGTGCTTGAGCGCGTAGCCGCCACTCAAAAGGAAAATGAGCGAAAACAAATGCCATTCCAATTCCACTATCCAAACGGCTGTTTCTTGGAAGAGGTAGCGAAATAGCACATCTACGCAAATCACTAGCACTAAGATAGTCGTGAACCAAGCGGCAAATCTGCCCACCTGCTCATTTAACCAATCCACGAAGTTTGCGAAGCGTAGGAGCATAGTTTCAGCCAGAATAAGACTTTTGAAGCCTGCTGGATGAGTAGGCTTCAAAAGTCTTGTCAGTTTGATTATGAATTTGCTTTTTTATGATCCGCTAAGAATTTAGCCAAACCAATATCCGTAAGTGGATGTTTTAGCAAGCCCAAGATAGCATTTAATGGGCAAGTTACCACATCTGCGCCATTTTTAGCGGCATCTACGATATGTTTTGCGCTGCGAATGCTGGCTGCCAAAATCTCAGTATCGAAGCCTTGTATGGCATACACTTCTGCAATTTCTGCAATTAAACCTACGCCGTCCCAAGTGATGTCATCTACCCGACCCATAAAAGGCGAAAGGTAAGTCGCGCCTGCTTTGGCTGCTAATATCGCTTGCCCAGCCGAGAATACGAGCGTACAATTAGTGCGAATGCCTACATTAGTGAAGTGACTGATCGCTTTGATCCCCTCCTTAATCATAGGTACTTTAACTACGATATTCGGTGCAATTTCGGCGAGGCGTTTGCCTTCTTCTACAATGCCCGCATAGTCTGTACTAATCACTTCTGCACTCACATCGCCAGTTGTAATATCACAAATAGCTTTATAGTGATTCAGGATATTTTGTTTTCCCGAAATACCTTCCTTAGCCATTAGGGAGGGATTGGTCGTTACGCCGTCCAATATACCTAAATCTTTTGCTTCCTTGATTTGGTCAAGGCTTGCTGTATCAACAAAAAACTTCATAGAATTCTATATTTTGCCCACAAAGAAACAGAAATTGATGTTTAGAAGAGACGGAATGGGAGATAATTTTTTGTGCTAGTAGGACTTATTGGTATCTTGCTTAAAAATTGGAAATACAGATGCAAATACAACCACCAGAAAAAAAAGAAGACAGCCATTCGCTCTGCTCAACTTCCTACCCTTGCTTCGTTTCCGACCTGGGGGAATTCAGAAGGAGCTGGGCAATGACTGCCGAGCGCAAAAGTAGAAAATTTTTGGAATTGAGACTATATTTTGGATTTTTTTTCGTGTTAATATTTAATTTAAATGTACTTCATGCCCAATTCACAGGTTGCTGGACGGGTAGTGTGGTACAAGTAGAGAATGGGGTTTCGGCAGAATATCCTTATGAAATCTGTTTAAATCAAAAAAACGAAAGCATTGAAGGCGTTTCTTATATCAGAGTAGGGGAGGTCTACGCAGAAATGGCACTGAAGGCTACTATACACAGTAAAAACTATTTGCGCTTCCAAGAAGTCAAAATACTAGACTCTGAAAAATATCCTGGTTCGGAATGGTGCTTGAAGAAAGCCCATTTACTACTCAAAAAAGATAAGGAGGAACTCATTTTAGAAGGAGTCTGGCAAGCAAAAGTGTCTTTCGGAGATTGTACACCTGGCACTATGCGCTTGGTGCGTAAAGTGCCACAAGCCTGATTTTTAGGGATGAGCGATGAATGATGAATATAAAAATTCATAACTCATCGCTCATAACTCATACTTGAACTACGCTTCTTCCAAGAATGAATAGCGATAATCCGTTGGTGGTACAAAGTTTTCCTTCACCGTGCGTGGTGAGATCCAACGATAAAGATTCAGGATAGAACCTGCTTTATCATTTGTACCAGATGCGCGTGCGCCACCGAAGGGTTGTTGTCCTACTACTGCGCCCGTTGGCTTATCATTGATGTAGAAATTACCTGCTGCATTACGCAATTTCTCAAACGCCAATTGCACTCCTGCACGATCTTTCGAGAAAATTGCGCCCGTCAAGCTATAAGGCGAAGTAGAATCTAC
>JAHDCQ010000203.1 GCA_020629845.1 Saprospiraceae bacterium
TCAGCTTGCGGTAGCCTTTTTCGGAAGCTTGCAAGGCTTCATCTTGAATATCTAAAGTGCTGCGATAGTGCGCTTGCAGCATAAAGAAGCGAATCACCATTGGGCTATAGCCTTTCGATACATGTGGACTATCGCCTGTAAAAAGCTGCTGTGGCGTAATGGTATTGCCATCGCTTTTCGACATTTTGCGCCCATTCATGAGCAGCATATTGGTGTGCAGCCAATACTTCGCAGGCGCGCATTTACAAGAGCCGAAATTCTGCGCCACTTCGTTTTCATGATGCGGAAATTTCAAATCATTACCCCCGCCATGTATATCGAAATGATTGCCGAGGTACTTGGTACTCATGGCAGAACACTCCAAGTGCCAACCTGGAAAACCAACCGACCAGGGCGAATCCCAACGCATAAGGTGAGTGTCGTCGGCTTTTATCCAAATCGCAAAATCAGAAGGGTGATTTTTTTCACTTTGATTTTTCAAGTCGCGGGTTTCTACCAGCAAGTCATCAATTTTTCGACCAGAGAGTTGCCCGTAGACCTCATTATCATTCGCAAATTTGATCGTATCAAAATAGACTGAGCCATTTTTTTCATAGCCATAGCCATTGTCCATAATATCTTGCACCATCTTGATTTGCTCAGGAATATGCCCCGTAGCGCGCGGCTCGATACTCGGCGAAAGCGTATTAAATATCCGCATCATATCATGGAAGCCATTGGTGTATTTCTGTGCCACTTCCATGGGTTCTAGTTGCTCCAAGCGCGCTTGTTTTGCCATCTTATCCTCCGCATCCGTATCCGCATCGCCTTCCAAGTGACCTACATCGGTGATATTTCGCACATAGCGTACTTTGTAGCCTAAATATTTGAGGTAACGATAAATGACATCAAAGCTCACAAAGGTACGGCAGTTGCCGAGATGAACATTGCTGTATACGGTAGGGCCACACACGTACATTCCAATATGTCCTTCGGTGAGGGGTTTAAATTGTTCTTTCTGGCGGCTCAGGCTATTATAAAGATGTAACTCCTTGCTCATAATCGGACTTAATGCTGAATGCTTAATTCAAAATTTAATTCTTGTTGTTCCTTCAAGGCGCAAAAGTAATGAAATGCTTTGGATTACGGAATAAATGTCTGTGAGAGCGCATGGCTTTTTCATAAAAAATCAAGTCGCCTACAATCAGTGCTTTATTAGCAAGCTGGTTATTTGTTTATGTGCTTATCTGCTTATAAAACGCTCCATAAGCAGATAAACGCATAACCAAATAACCAAAAATGAGTAAAAAAGTACTAACTTTTACTCCTTTCACTTTTTATGAAAAAGCCATATGTGAGAGCGATATAGTTCCTTAGGTTTTCATTTTTGAAAAAGAAATAAAGTATGAAATCAGGGAAAAAATTGCGTAACCAAATAGTTACTTATATATTTGTAACCGATTAGTTACTTATTTTAAAATTAAAGAATCACCATTATGACAATTTCAGTAGAAAACACAGCAACGAATACCAAACCACAAATCCATATCAAGCGCGTTTATCAGCATCCGATAGATAGGGTATGGAATGCACTTACGACTAAGGAAGCCCTATCTGCTTGGCTCATGGAAACCCAAGATTTTGAGCTAAAGCGCGGGCATCAATTCCAACTAAAAACGAAGCCACAAGGTAGTTTTGATGGCATTGTAAACTGCGAAATCACGGATTTTAGCCAGCCTAATATGCTATCCTATACTTGGACAGCGACGGCTTTTGTGCAACCAACCACCGTGACTTGGGAGTTGAAATCCCTCTCCGAAACAGAAACCTTGCTGACGCTTTCTCACACGGGCTTCAAAGGCTGGAATGGCTGGCTGACGCGCCAAATTTTGACATTTGGATGGAAGAGCTTGCTTCGCAAAAAGCTACAAAACTACTTAGCTATATGAGGCGCGACCCCTGGCAAGCACTCGCTGATCCAACACGGCGGCAAATCATAGAAGTGCTAACGGAACAAGAACTGAGCGTGAATAGCATCGTCGAACAATTCGACATCACTCGACCTGCCATTTCTAAGCAACTTAAGATTTTGCAGGAATCGGCACTCATCCATATTGAAAAGCGTGGGCGGGAGCGTGTTTGTTCTCTCTCTCTTGCGCCCTTAGAGGAAGTCTTTCAATGGGTGCAACAGTACGAAAATTTCTGGTTGAAAAAACTGGATAACTTGGATGATTATTTGAACAAGACAGTAGAATAAATTTTTATGAAGAGCGATTTTAGTCGCTCTTCTTTCTATGAAAAAATTATCTTTGTTCCGTATTCCTTTTACTACCTAATCTCACCCGATTGAATTTTATCATCAACACAAAACGTACCTAGGCATGAAGCAACTTCTACTTATTTCCCTTACACTTTTCTATACGACATCTATAGTCTCTGCACAAAGTCTTTCCGCCCTTTTCGCACCGCCTAGCAATGCGGAAATCAATGCGGTGATTGCCGATTGGAATGCCCGCGATGTAGGTGTATATGATTGGACACTTGAAGGCTCAGGAACTGTTTCAGGAGGACTGCCAGTAGATGTGGTGTCCCACACGGTGGCTGGCTATACGCACTATGCGTTTGTACGACTACCTCAAAATTACGACCCTAGCAAGAAATACCCCATATTGATTGCAAATCATGGTGGCACGGGTGGTACGAGCATCGGTATAGTCGCACAGCACGGTTTGGAGTGTTATCGTGATTATTTTGTACTTGGCGCGTCTTTTCAAGGAGAACCCTTAGATGCTACGCCGCTTGGTTTGGGTATTCTTACTTCAGGCGGCCCAATTAGCGAATTTGACCGCGACGTAGATGATGTCATTGCATTACTCAATGGCACTATTGCCAACTATGCAGGCGCAGACGAAACGAATGTGTCGGTTTTCGGCGGTAGTCGAGGCGGCTGTGTGAGCTATTTACTTTCTGTGCGAGATGCGCGTATTCATACTGGTGTGTACTTTTATGGCGCGACCGACCATATGACTTACCCTGGCTTAGAAGCGATTATTCAGAATATATTAGACACAGGAGGAGGAGCAAATCCATTTTATAATACGGTACGGAATTTTGCCGAACCTTATATGGATGGCACCATGTCCTTAGCAGATGCGCGTATGGAATTATTGAGTCGTTCTGCAATTCATTTTATTCAGCACAATTTGCCCGATAATATGCAAATTCATCATGGCGACGCAGACGGTGCAGTACCTGTGGAGAATAGTCGAATTATGGACACCGCCTTGACGAATAGCAGTCTGCCAACGGGCAATTACACCTACTATGAATATCCAGGCGGTGGCCATGGCAGCAATATGCCAATGAGTATTGACCGAAAAAATGACTTTATCTGGGCAAGTTCTTGTCCTGATAAGGGCTTGGATTTGCAACTAAAAGTGCTACTCCAGGGCGCGTATGATACAGGCGGTATGATGCGCGATGATTTGCGTAGTGCTGGCGAACTTCCAACAAGCGACCCTTATGGGATGAGTGAAACGATTCCCAATCCGATGTTGCTAACTGTTATGGGCAACAATGCTATCGTAGATTGGGTACTAGTGGAATTTCGTCCTAAAGATGCTCCTGAGACCGTTCGTCTTAGTTTTCCTGCACTTGTACAACGCGACGGTGATGTGGTAAGTCTTACAGGCAATCCTACTATTACTATAGATAATTTGCCTTATGGAGACTATCATGTATCCGTGCGGCATCGCAATCATTTAGGCGTGATGACGAGTATGACGGTGTTGGCACAATGACCCATTATTAAGTTAGCAGGCACTTACTCAGCAAGTGCCTGTTGACTTAACACCAAAAACAAATCCTACCAAAACCCCAACGAATTCTAAGCCAAGCCACACAGCTAGTAGTCCGCCGTGCAAAACAGGGCAAAGTAGACGCAATTTTGAGGTATCAATAACGAATTAAAACGACTAGCATGAAAAGATACCTAATCGTGTTTGCCCTATGGCTACCTTTGATAGTAACAGCACAGCAAAATCGCAGCCTATCGCCTTATTTTCTAGTACAAAGTTCGGATAGCACCCAAACGGAACGGATGCCCCTACGCGCTACTAGCGCGGATGTCAATATCGCAGGCGTAATCGCCAATGTCGAAATTCGACAAGTGTATGAAAATACAGGCAAAACGCCCATCGAAGCCATTTATGTCTTCCCTGGCAGTACGCAGGCGGCTGTGTACGGCATGGAAATGAAAATTGGAACGCGTACCATCAAAGCCAAAATAGAAGAACGCGAAGCCGCACGGCAACAATACGAAGCAGCTAAGTCGGAAGGCAAACGCGCTTCCTTACTAGAGCAAGAACGCCCTAATGTATTTCAAATGAATGTGGCAAACATTATGCCTGGTGATAAAGTCGAAGTCCTCCTACAATACACCGAACTCTTGATTCCAGAAGCAGGCGTGTATGAGTTTATGTATCCTACCGTTGTCGGGCCACGCTATTACAATGAAACAAAAATCAACAATTCAGGCTATTCTGCGATGCCTTATACCAAAACAGGAGCAACTCCAAGCTATGAATTCGACCTCAAAGTACGGATAGATGGCGGTATGCCGATTCAAAATATCACTTCGCCTTCGCACAAAATTCAAGTCTTGCCCGATGAAGGAAAAGCGATGCGCGTCGCACTTGCCCCTTCAGAGCGCGAGGGTGGTAATCGAGACTTTATCCTACGCTACAGCTATCGCGGCGATAAAATCCAAACAGGCATGTTGGTCTATGAAGATGGTGACGAGCAGTTTTTCCTTTGCATGGCGCAGCCACCACAGCGCGTCAATCAAGACGAAATCCCGCCCCGCGAATATATTTTTGTAGTAGATGTATCGGGTTCTATGACAGGTTATCCTTTGGATGTATCGAAAGAATTACTACGCAATCTCATCAAAGACCTTAGACCTACTGACCGCTTTAATATTATGCTGTTTGCAGGCGGCAATCAATTGTGGGCAGAAGAATCACAAACAGCTACGCAGGAAAATTTGGATAAAGCCCTACATTTTCTAAGCAATCTACGCGGTGGTGGCGGCACAAATCTATTGCCAGCTCTAAAGCGCAGTTTGCGTTTGCCTAGAAAAAGCGATAAGCTATCACGTTCCATCATCATCGTTACGGATGGCTATGTGACCGTGGAAAGCGAAGCCTTTGACTTGATTCGCACCCATCTCGACCGCGCTAATGTATTTGCTTTCGGGATTGGTTCTAGCGTCAATCGCCACCTCATAGAAGGTTTGGCGCGTGTGGGGCAAGGCACGCCATTCATTGTGACCAATCAATCCGAAGCAGCGGTAGAAGCTGAAAAACTACGCCAATACATCGGCAGTCCGCTATTGACACAAATTACGGTTTGCTTCGATGGCATAGAAACTTACGATGTAGAACCTTTGACGATTCCTGATGTAATGAGCGACCGCCCTGTTATTATTTTCGGAAAATATAAAGGCGAATTGGAGGGCAATATCTACCTGCAAGGCTATACGGGCAGCAATGCAAAAACAGGCAAAGGTACTTCATGGTTTACAGGCAAGACCCAAAAAGCACAGACACCAGAAGGCTTAGTACAATTTGCCTTCAATAGCAAAAATGCAAATACCGATGCCCGCAATGTCGCGCTGAAATACCTATGGGCGCGCGAACGCATCCGAAACATCGCGGACTACAATCAGCACAATATCACCGAAGCGGCAAAGGCAGAAACCACCCGACTGGGCTTGAAGTACAATCTGCTGACGGCTTATACTTCCTTCATCGCAGTAGAAGAAGACATCGCAAATGAACAGCCTGATGCCACGCAACAAGTGAAGCAGCCACTTCCGCTACCACAGGGCGTGAGCAATCATGCCGTAGGTTTTGCTTTGAGTATTTCAGGCATTAGTGGCGCGGAATTACTGGCAAACAATCGAGTGAGCATCCGAAATGTCCTCTTTTACGCCTTGTTTTCCTTCTTGGGCGTGGGCTTCATCATCACTTTGGTGTTGCGAAACCGCCGCGCCCGACATTTTTTGAATCTTTGCTTGCTTGCTGTAGCCTTCACAAGCTGCGATACCAATAGCTTACTGCATCCTGTTGCGTCCTCCAATCCACACGATAGCGTTACTTTCATTTTAGGTCAAGACCAATCGAATCAAAATCCTTATTATGAAACTGCTTTGAAGTATTTCAGCACCGATTCGCTAGAGAGTACGCCGCTTATTGTGCAGGATTGTAACAGTATGTTGGCTGTACGCCATTATTTGGAACAACATCGTCCTCATATAGGTGCGTGGAAGCAGGTCAATCTCGTAGTCCACGGCAATCAATGGACAGGCATTAATCTGCCTGTCCTTGAGGGTAGCGCGCGTTGTAGTGCTGAAAGCCTCAAGGCAGCAGCGGAAAGCGGCAATTTCCCAGCTTTGCCCGATGATGTTTTGAATGCACACAGCCGCATCTCCATTTTTGGCTGCAATGTGGGGCAAGATACACTCTTGCTACGTGCCATTAGTCAAGCACTTGGCGGCAAGGATGCACAACGCCCATTGGTACATTCGGCGCGTTATTTCAATCTCTTTCAAGACGAAGGGAGTAGCTTTGGTAGATATCTCGCCGAGTGTCGTTTTGTGGCGATTCCAGCAGGCACATTTCCTGGCAATCGCGCACTTGCCCAGCGATTTGCCGAAAAATACCCAAATGATAGCACTGATTGGATGACCGCTTTACTCACGCTGCATCCTGAGAACAACACCAAAGCCTATACGCACTATTTTTCTATTCCTGCGAATTGGGCTGCGCTTTACCCTGAACTTGATGCCAGACCTGAACTTACTAGCGAAGCCGATCATCTCGCTTGGGTACGCGCAGAAGCCGACTTGATGCGCATCCTAGACCAAATGGACATCGCACCTGAAGCTTTTCGATGGACTTCCAAAGCAAGCGACATGAAAGGGCTTCCTATGCTAGAAGTGGAAGGCCAAACGATTATTTACTGCATTCTGAAACCTGTATTTGATGAACAACAGCACTATGCGCGGACTTCGGTGGAGGATGGGCGGTATTATGCGATGGTGCGTTAGGAAAATACTACCGCTTGCTAGTGCGGATTTTCAATCCGTTACTGACTTTCTGCAAATCTCCGATTTGTGAATGCGCCAATTTTCTGGTTGTCCAAATCGGAAATTTGCAGAAGGGGCGTATCGGACAATATGTCCTTACGAGCAATTTTTATTAAAATAAAAACAACTTAAATTATGAAGACCATACAGCTCAAAACAAGCTTTATAATGCTATTCTGCTTATCAGTATTCTTACAGCTTCAAGCAGAAAATCCATGTGAAATAATGTACCCCAGAGGGGAAACTGAATATTGGGGTATAGGAGCATATATTATTGGATTGGATTTTGAAATCACCCTTTATCAAAGTAAAAATGAGGATGAAGACTGCGGTATACTTGTCAATAAAAATGGTTTCATGAAACTGCTCGACCATTATGAAAACGCCCAATCTTTTGAGCATACTGACATAGAATGGATTGGAAGTCATAAAAGTGTGCTACTAAAAGTCTATGAAGAAGAAGGAAAATTTGTGCGAGTGCTAAATAATTCTTTTGCAGAGGGCTTATTCATCAAGAAAAAAGAGGTGTAGCGATTTTCTAGGATATTCACTTATGCAGATCTATTACTTAGGTTGCGTGGCAAGGCTGTAGTAGGTGTGAATTTGACGACACGCTGTTTGAACTTACGCGAAAAACCAAATATAAAGTCTAACAAAATAGCTTGCCTTCAAAGTAATAGTTGGCGTGATGATTCTTATATAAAAATTGACATTAAGTCAGATGCCAATAAATGGTTTTTTGTAATTGTAAGAAAATATCAATATAAAGACGAAAACGATTCTTGTGGTACACTTATCGAAACTAAACGAGGCTGGCTTAAAGCTTTAGATGACAATGGTTTTCCGAATATTTGGTTTTCGGTGACGGCTTATTGAGAAACTCTTATTGAATTTTTCTACTATTTTGCTCACAAATAACCATCCTTGCTAGTGCGGATTTTAATCCATTACTGACCTTCTACAAATTTCCGATTTGTGAAGCAGGTTATTGTAACGCGGAATGCTTTCCGCCAAGTCACACTTAGTCGCTTGTGCCTTTTGTCCTATGTGGCAAAGTGCGACATGCTCGAAAAGCATTCCGCGTTACAGTTCAAGACCTGCCCGATGGCAGCTACTGTGTACACATAAGTTGTGACATCATGTAAAATAATCCCGAAGGGATGAAATTATTATAGAAAATTCAACATAAATTTATTTAAGCCCTGAAGGGGCGGCACTTTTTAGCCAAAAAATGTCGCTCCTTCAGAGCTTTTCATTCAAAGCTACACAAATTACTATAATAATTTCGTCCTTTCAAGACTAAAAACAACCAATTTTCATGTCACAACTTATGTATACGCAGTAGCCGATGGCAGGCGTATTTGCAGAATAGGTGTGTCGGACAGGATGTCCTTATGAGCAAGTGGTTTTCAACTTTAAAAATAGAAATATGAAAAACCTAATATTGATAATTATCTTACTTTACATCACATCAACTATTCATGCAGATGCAGGTAGTTGTTCAATATTTTATGCTAAATTCTATTTGAAAGATGGCTCTATATTCAATGGTTGTTTTTACAGTCAAGGATATGCCTCTTCTGCTTATGAGAGCGAAGAAAAAAGCAATTTTAGCACAGACGCAGGCGTATTAGAAGCTTTCAAAGAAGTACAAAAATGGTCAGGACTAGATTTTGTGCCTGTTCATAAAGAAATATTCTATGTCCAACCAAAACCCAAATTTAAAAAAGCGATACAGCAAGAAGAACCCCCAACTTATGCTATCACAATATCCGAAGATACAAAGTACATCAAGACAGACGAGATAGAACGCTTAGTTTTCTGGGAAGTAAAAGCTTGTACGAAAGATGTTGAAAGTTGGCTTGCAGAAGGGCGAAAAGGTATCATTGATACTTTAAATAATGATACTTACTGGAATGAACTTTTTTTCGCGCCCTTCTACCTTCCTGATTCATTAGGTACAAGCGGATTTTGTGAAGGCTTTATACTTTTCAATTATAACGAACGCAATAATATAGCCGAGCTAAAACGGATAGCCAAGTTAAAATTCTTGTATTCTGACTATACAAGTTTTGAGGAATACTTTTGTCGTAAACATGGATTAGTAATAAACAATTTGCGTGGAAATACTGAAATGTATTCAAAGTGTCGAAGAGAGTTTATTGCGAGGCGTGACCAACGAAATAAATGGCTTTGGGAACGCGGGATATTTTCGGTTTACATTGTAGGAGTATGTTGAGCATAAAAAATAGATTTTCCGTACTTTTAACACTCGGACAGGATGTCCTTACGAGCAATCAAGTAGTTTTAGTTCTAAAAATTAGCATGTCGCCAAAGCTGTTATCAGAGAAAGGTGACTTTTTGTATTTGATAAATTTGGAAAAATTAGTGCGTTATGAGATTCGTTAACACATCCTATTGTTATTGGTCAAGTCTTTTTACAAAAAAAGCTATAATTATGAAAAATTACCTTTTAGGGAATAAGTAAAAAATAATCTACCAATTGACATTTGATTAATGTTAATAT
>JAHDCQ010000204.1 GCA_020629845.1 Saprospiraceae bacterium
AACGACCGTATTGGAGAAGATTGTAATTGTGGAGGCAATAATACCGATTTATCTCCTGTCATTATAGGGGTTGAGAGTGCTTCTTCTATTTGCGCGGCAGCACCAATTACAATTAACTTCGACCAAGCTATAAAATGTGAAAATATTAATCGTGTACGGGTTCGCCTAATCGCTGAAGATGGACGCGAATATGTCGGTACTACCTTCGCAGAAGATTGTCTTCGAGGAGAAAGCACTATAAGTATGCTGGTGATTAATGCAGATTTTAGAGGAGCTAATGGCGGAAACTATCAATTAATTATAGAAAATACGGAAGCGAATAGGCAAGCGTTTGTAAATGAAAATGGAGAAAGCATGCTACTCCCCGTAGAGCTAGAAGTAGACCTCCCACCAGATAATTCTGCAAATGTAGAGGTAGCACCTACCTTTGCTACACGTAATAATAATATCTGTGCTGGAGAGGTGATTGTTTTAGAAGCATCTACTTTTCCACCCGATTTCTTTAACAGTAATAGCTACACTTGGCGATTTAATGGCAATATTATTGGTACAGGTAACACAATAAGCGTCACTCAGCCTGGTACTTACGAAGTAGAAATGCGAAGAAATGGTAGTACTAGTTCCCCCGCTTGTGAAACAGGATTTGTAGAATATATCTTAGAGTCGCCTGATACGCCAAGTATTACTATCTTAGAAACCGAATGTTCGGAGGATCGAACCTCCTATAGTGCAGAGGTCAATACTGAAGCAGGAAATACCTTAAGCATACTTGATGGCGCTGGAACAATTGAAGGCGGCGGCGGCTTTTTTAGGATAAGAGATATTCCAGAAGGCTATAATATCACAGTAAGGGCAACCAATCCCTCATCAGGCTGTATTGCGGAGCAAGTCATACAAGCTCCTTTGTGTAGCTGCCCAGCCATAGCTGCACCACAAAGTAATGGCGATGCGGCCATTTGTGCAGGAGAGCCGTTTCCACTCTTAAGTGTTCGTGCCAATTTAGATGCAGATAGAGAGGTTCGTTGGTATAGTACTGCTACAGGAGGAGTTCCTATTTTTACTGGATTAAGCTTTCCCCCCTCAAGTCCAGGTACATATTACGCAGAGGTGTATGACTTGGATACTGGCTGTCCTAGTCCGCGTACTGCCGTAAAAATTACTGTTTTTCCAAACCCAATAGCAACAATTCAAGGCACAAGTTTTGTCTGTCCAAGTAGCTCTACTAACCTTACAGCTAGTTTGCAATCTGGAAATGCTGTTTCTTATGAGTGGACTAATGGAAGTTTCACTCCTACTATTAGCGTAGTCTCAGGTTATTATACTGTAACTATTACCGATGTAAATGGCTGTCAAAGTGAAGCTGGGCAATCTATTTCCGAATTTCCTGTTGAGTCAGCAAGTATTAGCGGAGATTTGAGTATTTGTGAGGGTGAATTTACCACACTTAGAGCTAGCGCAGGGCAAGCTTACCAATGGAGTACGGGGGCAACAGGGAATTCTATTACGGTTTTTCAAAATGGCATATATACTGTAACCGTCACAGATGCCAATGGCTGCGAAAGTGTAGCAAGTGTAGCAGTAACTGAAGCAGCAGATTGCGACTGTCTTACACCGAGCCTCACTATCCCTACTACACCAAGCTGTGCAGGCGATAATCGGACATATTCCGTGCGCGTCAATACGGAAGCTGAAAATACTATAACAGCTTCTATAGGTAGCATAGCAGGTAGTGGTGGCTTTCTGACCGTCTATAATATTCCTGTAGGGCAAGCTACTACTGTTACCGTCACAAATCCAGAAGGCTGTAATGCCGTACGCACCATTCAGTCCCCCAACTGTGGCGATAATGACTGTTCTAATAACCAAGCCACTATTGGTGGTCCATCACAATTATGTCCAGGAGAGCAAGCTAATATAACTGCTAGCCTAACATCTGGTAGCGCCGCCTCTTATCAATGGTCAGCAAGTGCTAATAATGCTATTAGTCCATCAGTATCTGTTGGTGCTGGTTCTTATCGTGTGACCATTACTGATGTCAATGGCTGCGAATGGGAAGCCAGCAAGACCATTTCAGAATTTCCTGTCCAGCCAGCGAGTATTAGTGGAAATACGAGTGTTTGTGCAGGTGAAGCTACTATACTTACTGCTAGTGCAGGTTCATCTTATGCCTGGAGTAATTTTGCCTCTAGTAATAGTGTGTCAGTAGGAGCTGGCGCATATAGTGTAACAATTACAGATGCAAATGGCTGCGAAAGTGTAGCAAGTGTAACTGTAAATGAAGCACCTTCTCCAAGAGTTACGGTTGTGGATTTTGGTAATTGCTCAGATGATCGGCAGTCCTATTTGATACGCGTCAATACAGATGCAGAAAATACCCTAAGCGTACTTGGTAATTTAGGAACAGTCACAGGTGGTGGTGGTTTCTTGACGGTTCGAGATATACCAGCTGGACAGAACATCACTATAAGGATAACAAATCCTGAAGGTTGTGAAGTGACAAGAACTATTGCCGCACCAAATTGCGCTTGCCCAAGCATTGCTCCACCAATAAGTGCGGGCGATGTCGAAATTTGTTCAGACGAAGCCATCCCAAGCCTAGGTGTAAGTGCCAATACAGGAGAGAATTTAGAAATACGTTGGTATGATGCCCCCACAGGAGGCACAGCATTAGCAACAGGCTTAAGCTTTACTCCTACACAAGCAGGCAGCTACTATGCAGCCGTTTACAATACCGTCTCAAATTGTACAAGTCAAAGAGTCGGAATTCGTCTTAGTATAATAGATTGCGACTGTCCTACGCCAAGCCTCACCATCCCTACTACGCCAAGCTGTGCAGGCGATAATCGGACATATTCCGTGCGCGTCAATACGGAAGCTGAAAATACCCTCACTAGCACCGCAGGTATTGTGGCGGGAAGTAGCGGTTTCTTGACAGTCTATAATATTCCAGTAGGGCAAGCTATTACTATTACCGTCACTAGCCCTGATGGATGTACGAATAGTCGGACTATCCAATCGCCTAGTTGTTTAGGAGAAGAGTGTCCAGATATTGCCGCACCACAAGGAAATGGAGATGTCATTACTTGTACAAGTGGAAGGGTTGGCGCATTGAGCGTAAATACGAGTAATTTAGAACCTAATGAAGAAATTCGCTGGTACGATGTACCAACAGGCGGCACAGCTATAGGTATAGGCGCAGCTATAGGCACTAATCGGGCAGGTACGTATTATGCAGAAATTTACAATGCGCTTACAGGCTGTAGCAGTCCACGTACAGCCATGCGTGTTAATAATTATCCTGTTCCGAATGCTATTATTCAGGGGGATATGCAGATATGCCCTAGTGAAACAACGCAACTTATTGCAAGGCTAGAAGAAGGCAATGCAGCGACCTTTGAGTGGAATAATTTTGCATCTTCGGATAGAGTGGCGGTAAGCACTGGTTCTTATACCGTCACCATAACAGATACGAACGGCTGTACCGCTGAAGCATCTATTACGGTATCAGAAAGCCCTTTACCTACACTCGATTTCCCTGCTAGTCCAGTTTGCTCAAATGACGCGCAAAGCTATAGCATACAAGTTCGTACAGAAGCAACGAATAGTGTATCAGCAAACGCAGGTACGATTACTGGTGAAGCGGGGATATTTAGCATTGCAGATATTCCAGCCAATATGCCTATCACTATTAGTGTACAAAATGTAGAAGGCTGTGAGATAACAGAGGTATTTGCAGCACCTGATTGCAGGCCTTGCTCTGATGTTCCAGTCACTATCAGTAGCACTATGCCAGCTATTTCAGAAGACGGCTACCTCGAACTGTGTATAGGAGAAACACTTATCGTACAAGGTACTAGTGCTAACAATGCAGCCATAAACTACACTTGGGATATGGGCAATGGTACGCGATTGGAAGGAGAAAATATAAGCTATGCCTATACGCAAAGCGGAGGATATGTAGTTACTCTGCGCGCATCAGAGACCAACAACTGTAGTAATACGAATATCGCGCAGCTAAAAGTGCGGGTAGCACCTGTACCGTCTGCAACACTCGCTGCTGATGCTAGTTTCTGTGAAAATACCCCTATCGTGCTAGAAGCTGCCTTATCACCTCTTGCGGATAATAGTACTGCCAAGGTAGAGCTAGTGCAAGGCACTGCCAATTGTACGGTAAATAATCCATTTTTTGAAACAGAAGTTATTCCAGATGCAATATCAGGAGCAACACCTAATATTTATCAAAGTACATTAGAAATTAACAGCTTTGAAGCAGGTGCAACTTTCCAACTAGATGATTTAGAGGCGGTCTGCATCAATATGGAACATTCATGGGCTAGAGATTTGAAAATTAGTCTAATTTGTCCAACAGGAGAAAGTGTTATTCTGCACAACTACTGGGGACAAACAGGTAATCGTATAGAATTAGGAGAGCCTACTGAAAATGATAACGAGCTAGTAATTCCAGGTATTGGAGCTGACTATTGCTGGCAAAATGAGGTCACTAATGGCACTATTATTAGTTATGTAGATGCTATTAGTCCAACTACCCCTGTTAATTTGCCTTCAGGGAATTATCAGCCTTACCAAGACTTTAATCAATTCATAGGCTGCCCACTCAATGGCAGATGGACACTCGAAATCATAGACCATTGGTCATTAGATAATGGCGTGGTATTTGATTGGGGACTTTCTTTTGGCGGTAATGAAAATTCAGCACTTTCGTTTTCACCTGCTATCACTAGCTTCCAATGGGATGCATCTTCTAGTATGCAAGTGGAACTACCCGCACAATCGGCAGGAATGCTAGATGTACCTTATACTATGACGGATGATTTTGGTTGTATGTATCAAGATACACTAGCCATCGAGGTAGAAGAGTGTAATTGCCCACCTTCCTCACTTCCTACACCACAAGTCATCTCAATAAGTTGCACTAATAATAGTACCACCTATAGCGTACGCGTCAATACGGCACCCGATGATATTTTGACTACAAGTGCAGGGCTTGTAGCAGGTAGCAGTGGCTTCCTTACGGTTTATAATATTCCAGTAGGTGAAGCTATTATGATTACTGTGACGAATGCAGCAGGTTGTCCCCTTACACAACAAATAGCAGCACCGAACTGTGATGATCAAAGCGAATGCCCAACTAAAGCCGCACCACAAAGCACAGGCGATAAGCAGATATGCGAAGGCGAAGCCATTCCTGCCTTGAGTGTAACGAGTGCAGGGGTAAATTCTACTTCTGAAATCCGTTGGTACTTGATGGAAGTAGGCGGTACTCCGATAGCAACAGGCTTGAGCTTTACGCCTGTAGTAGCAGGTACGTACTATGCTGAAATTTACGACACCAGCAACGATTGTGCAAGTCCACGCCGTGCTATTACGCTAAGTATTATAGCATGTATCGGTGATGATGTAGCATCGGCTGTGCAGGAAGATATGAATACATTTACAGTAGTGCGCATACAGCCCAATCCATTCAAAGGCGAAACGGCTATCGTTTTCCAGCAAACAACAGATGATTGGGTAGAAGTGATGCTATATGATGTGGCGGGAAGAATGCTGCATCAAGCGCGTACTTACTATGCAGAAGGCATACACGAATGGAAGATAGATGAAAAACTACTTGGTGAAAGTGGTGTTTACTTCTATCGCATTCAAAATGGAACGGGGCAAACGATGGGTAAATTGATTTTACAAAAATAAATACCGTTCTCAGACAAATTCCGTGGACGAAGAAAAAGGAAGCACAAAAACGTCCTAAAGGTAGTGTTGTGATTTCTTTTTCTTCGGCTTCGTCACGGGATTTGTACGAGAATCATAAATACAAGATTGAATAGAATGATTTAGCCGCTAATTTCCCATTAGCGGCTAAATTTTAAAACGAATTCATCAGCTAACAGGAAATTAGCTGATGAATCCTATTGCTTAACTATTTCACCGAAAAATTCCCCTCCAAATACTGCGCCGCCCCCAAATCCAAACTCCGCTTCGAAGGTGATGTGCCACCAATAAAGACCTTAAAATCACCTTTTTCAAGCATCCGTTCGCCTGCTTCATTCACGAGTTCCATCATTTTGGGTGTAATACTAAAACTCACTTTAGTAGATGCACCTGGCCAAAGGCTTACCCGCTCAAAACCTTTCAAGGCATACATGGGTACAGCTACCGAAGCATCCGTATCCGTTAGGTAGAGTTGCACTACCTCATCGCTGCGATAGTTGCCTGTGTTGGTGACTGTCACTTCTGCTACTACCGAATTGCCGCTATTGACCTGCGTATTGCTCAAGGTCAAATCGCTATACTCAAATTGCGTATAGCTCAAACCAAAACCAAAAGGAAAAAGCGGCTCAACTTCTGAATAGCGATAGGTGCGCCCTGCCATATCGTAGCTATCATAAGGCGGCAAATCATTTACCGACTTTGGGATTGTTACAGGCAACCGACCAGCAGGGACGGCATCGCCAAAGAGAATATCCCCTACTGCGTTGCCGCCCTGTTCGCCTGGATACCAAGCATATACCAATGCGTCTGCCATTTCCAATACTTCTGGAATAGCGACCGCACTGCCTGCCGTGATGACGACCACCAACTTTTTGGTTTTGCTGCGGATTACGTTCAGGAAATCAACTTGACTCTGTGGTAGTCCTATATCTTCACGGTCGCCTTTATGTCTACTAGCAATCGCTTCCCCTTCCTCGCCTTCTATGAGTTGCGAAAGTCCTAAGCAAGCAATCGTTATTTCAGCATCACCTGCTTCGCCAGAGAACCAATCAATCGGATTACGATTTTTTTCATCTAATAAGGCCCCTTGACTATAATGCACCGAAGTCTGTGGACTTACTTTGCCTACTATACCTTCTAAAAGCGTTTTTAAATTATCACTTTGCCCGTAATAATTCGCCAATAAAGCCTGTGCATGTGCCGCCGTCGGACCAGTCACGAAAATGCTTTTTACATCTTTCTTGAGAGGCAATAAATTGTCTTCATTCTTGAGGAGTACAATAGATTTTCGCGCTGCCTCACGGCTCAATTTGAGATGGTCGTCACAAGCAATGACTTCCGTGCCGATGTGGTCAAATGGATTCATACCTACAGGGTCGAATAAGCCCAAACGGAAGCGTGTAGGCAACAGTTCGCGTAGATTATCGTCTATTTTTGCCTCGCTCGTCAAGCCTTGCTCGATGGCTTTTAACAATTCTGGATAGGTACTGCCGCAATTCAAATTACAGCCTGTATTGAGTGCCAATGCTGCGGCTTCCTGTGGCGTTTTCACAATATTATGTCCATCATAAAAATCCACAATCGCCCAGCAATCCGAGACATAATAGCCTTTGAATCCCCACTTATCGCGCAGCACATCTTGCATCAGATAAGGGTGTGCGCAGCAGAGTTCGCCATTCGTGCGGTTGTATGCCCCCATTACACCTTCCACTTGTGCTTCGGTCACGAGTGCTTCAAAAGCAGGCAAGTAGGTTTCCCAGAGGTCCTTCATGCCTACTTTTGCGTCAAATTCGTGGCGCAGTCCCTCTGGCCCACTATGCACAGCGTAGTGTTTGGCCATAGCTGCGGATTTCAAATACTTCGGGTGATTTCCTTGTAAACCTTTCACAAAAGATACGCCTATGCGCGAAGTGAGAAATGGATCTTCGCCATAGGTTTCCTGTCCGCGTCCCCAGCGTGGGTCACGGAAGAGATTGACATTGGGTGTCCAAAAAGTAAGTCCTTGATAGCGTCCGCGATAACCATTGGCAGCAGAGATATTGTACTTCGCTCGTGCTTCATCTGAAATGGCTGTGCCAATGCGGTGCATGAGTTCTGTATCAAAAGTCGCTGCCATACCGATGGCTTGCGGGAAAATAGTAGCGCGTCCATTTCGGGCTACGCCGTGCAAGCACTCATTCCACCAATTATACTCAGGCACTCCTAAGCGTTCGATAGCAGGCGCATTATACATGAGTTGCCCTGCTTTTTCTTCCAATGTCATCCGATTGATGAGGTCATCTACCCGTTTTTCAGTAGATAGCTTGGGGTTTTGAAAAGGGAATTTATAGTCTTGTGCGAACAACATAACGCTACAAAAAAATAATATGGATAGTGAATAAAGCGATTTCATTTTTAATGATATTATAGTTTCACGATTTCTATTTCCCATCCCAAAGCATATCAAACAGCTCTGGCGAAGCATTCAAATAGCTATCTTTTGCAATTTCTTTCGACCACTTGTCAGCAATGTCTTTGTTGCTTTGTAGCCGTGCATCTACATCCTGAAAAGTTGGATTATTTACCCACATCGGATGCGATTTCCAATGGCAATTAATATAACTAATTGCTTTCACTACGTCAGGATTGTCATGTATTGTTTTGAAAAATGGCGTAAACCACTCCTCCCAAGCCTCCTCTGCTTGCTCAGGATTGGAAAGGATGGTTTCTTTCGTTTTGCCATTCGTTTTAGTCGTTGCTGTGGAGATGGTTGGTGTAGCTTCTGCAATGAAGACGGGCTTGTTGTGCTGACGCGCAAATTCAATCATATTGGCTTCGTCCCAACGCGAAAAGAAGGAATAGCCGCACCAATCTACATACTCATCGCCTGGATACCATTCGGCTAGGTGTTCCATAGGTTCATCAGAACCATGCGACTGCCAAACATAGGCTACATTAGTCACGCCTATGGAATCGTACATCGTCTTAATGCGTCGGTAAGCCGTAATGTAATCCTCCCGATTGTAATGATTCCAAGAACCTGCGAATTCATAACCAATACGTAGAAAAACAGGGCGGCGACCGAGACTTTTTAGCCAATTGCCTAATGCTAAAACTAAACTATCCAACTCGCCACGCGCAATTGCACCTTCATGATTCACCATTTCCAGTCCAATAGCTAGGCAACTGTGTTTAAAATCTTCATCCGCTACTTGCATAGACATATTGCTTGGGCTATCGCCCCAATCATCGGTAGTGAATACGCCAGCCAGACCTGTATAGGTAAAGCCAAATTCTTCATCGCCTGGACGGATTTTAGTATACATTGTGAAGCCACCAGGCCTAGCAAAATGGTCGAAATAACCATCATTATATTCCTCTAAACCACCAATGGATTCTAACTCTTGCCCTGCAAATACAATGCATTTGCCATCTTTTGGCTCAAATTTTGTGCGTTTCGGTGTTTCAGAAGGCATGTCTATTACTTCTTCTTGATCATTTGCCTGAGGCGCACTGCATGCAAAAGCGAATATTAGAAGTAGGAAATAGCTATATTTTATCATTTTATTGTCTGTTGTAATTTCTTGCCATTAGGAAGTACACTACTTCGCTATATTTATTTTTTTAAAAGCGAAATAATGAATGAAAAAAAGGCAATTGATTAGTTTTTTATTTTGAAAAAAACTAAATACACAAACAAAGAAAGGATTATTCTAAAGAGCGAGTTGATTTTTGGCTACTACAAAATTGCGTCTTTGATTTTTTTTAAATACTTCAATAATACGTCAATATTCTTTCCTAAATGGCTTGGACTTACTCATACACTATTCTTATAAAATTATACTTTTGCATAGCATTAACGTAATTTTTTATTCCCTTTTCAAAACAATTCAATCCCCTGATTTCGTTTAAACTATCGGGCGGAATGTTGATTTAATCCATGCG
>JAHDCQ010000205.1 GCA_020629845.1 Saprospiraceae bacterium
GACGACGACGACGATGACGACGATGACGACGATGACGATGATGACGACGACGACGATGACGACGACGATGATGACGACGACGATGATGACGACGACGACGATGAGTTTGCTTTAGGAGGAAACGATACTAGTAATGGAGGGAATAGTGGGAATGGAGGAACAGCTTCTACGATTATTACAACACCAGAAATAGAAGTAGAGCCAGGAACAACAAATGTAATAGAAAACGTGCCAGTAGGTACCGTTTACATTCGTTATAGGGCAGTGGATGCTTGCGGAAATCAGACAATAGCCCCTCTTCAAAAGACAAAAATATTTGATAGAATAAGTCCTATTGCAATCGCCACTACCCAAGACACCGTAGAGTTAGATTTTGGGGAATTTGTATTTGACCCTGCTCGTCCATTTGACTTTAGTGCCTCCTGTTCTGTGAGAGTAGCAGCAGAAGTGTTTAATACAGGCTCTTATGATACTTGCGAAGAATTGGATTTCCAGGTTGCGCGCATGGGGGCAGATGGTTTCGTGGAAGAAGCAGACTTTAGCAAGAGTATTCTCTTTACCATAGATGATTTGGATAATCCTTGCTCAGGGGAAGTAGATTTAGTCTTGCGGGTGAGTGATTTGGCAGAATACATCGAAGATACCAACGGGAACGGCATCTTAGATCATGAAGATGCGAATGGCAATCGAATATTTGATACGGAAGACGTGGATGGTGATTGTAAACTAGACACCATAGCCGAAGACCTAGATGGCGATGGGCATTTAGATGTGATGGAGGATTTGGATGGCGATGGTTTTCTAGACAAAGGCGATGAATATGACTACGATGGCGATGACTATCTTGATCTTGTTAATGAAGATGTGAATGAAAATGGCATAATGGATGAAGGTGAAGACATAGATGGTGATGGGCATCTGGATGTAGATGAAGATATAGATGATGATGGTAAAAGAGACTTGATAAATGAAGACCTAGATGGCGATGGCGTATTGGATTTAATGAATGAAGACCTCGACGGAGATGGACATTTAGACATCAATGAAGACCTAGATGGCGATGGCGAGTTGGATACAGAGGATACGAATGGCAATTGTCAATTTGACGTGGAAGACCTCAACGGAAATGGGGTGATAGATACCCTTAATACTAATAATGCTGAATATATCAGTATAAAAGTAATCGTGCAAGATAAAGCAGCCCCTATTCCAGGGACTTTTTCTAGGACGTTTAACTATGATGCACCAGAGATAGAGCAAATACTTGAAGCAGTCCTATCTGCTCACCCTGATAGTATGCTGACCAATCTCATATTCCAACCAACTAGCGGCCTTGGAGGAAGTTTCATTGACAATTGTTTAACCTTTGGTGGCGGTATTGCGTCGGAGCTTGATTTATCGGAATTCAATTCGTCTTGTGGTGCAGGGCTTATTCGCTTTCAATTGCAGCTATTAGATGCCTGTGGTAATGCTTCCGAAAAACAGCAGGTGAAATACTCCTTACGCTCTTGTAGCGATTGGGCGATGAGTTTCCCGCTCGATCAAGAAATTGACTGTACGGCAGATACTTTTCCAACTCCATTACCCATGGATAGTTTATTAGTCAATAGCGATTGTAGTGCTTGGAACCTGGAAGTTACCGATGAGGTCTTTGAGTTGGAAGCTGGAGCTTGTTATCAAATCGTTCGGGATTATCATCTAATTAATTGGTGTACCTGGAATCCCTCTAATACAGAAGTTGCTGTAATGAATCGAACAGAAACATTTCAGCCTGATAGTATAGTGCCAATTAGTCTAAGCTATCCCTTTGATGACCTTGTTATGCTTGATGATACGATAGTTTCCGCTCAAGCGTATGGAAATTTTCTGTATCGGCAAATTTTAAGAGTACATAATACCCAAAAGCCTTCCATTATCGCTGATAGTGTTCGGGTCTTTTGTGGTGGCCAAACAAATGAATGTACGGGTGATGTAGCTTTCCGCTTTGATGTAGAAAACCCATGTTTTTCAAATTATGATGTCAGTTATACGCTCGCGCCTTTTGCAGCAGCAGCTATGCCTGACCCTTTCGGTTCACTTACCCAAGATACTCTAGGGACGTATACCATTTCAGGCGCGTATCCGATAGGCATACATACGTTCATACTTAACATAAGTGATAATTGTAATAATTTCGAGACTCAAGAGTTTGAGTTTGAAGTAAAAGATTGCAATCCACCTAGTGCTTACTGTATCTTTGGCCTTAGTGCAGACTTAATGTCAGATGGTACATTAGAACTATGGGCTTCTGATTTCGATGCAGGTTCAGAGGATTTATGCTCAGAGGTACGTCTGACTTTTGCTGACCCTGTCTTGTATCCTGATTCAGTTAGTCGTGTATTCCGCTGCTTGACTGGCGAATTAGGAACGGTGGAAGTGGACTTATGGGCGCAAGATGCAGCTGGTAATACAAGCTTTTGTAATACATTCGTGAATGTTCAGGCGAATCAATCCGATATGAATTGCGCCGAACCACTAGGGGCTATGCTTACAGGGCAGATAGAAACGGAATCAGGCGAGCTATTAGAAATGGTAGAGGTACACTTATCAGGTAATCAAAATGCCTTTCAAACTACCACTACAGATGGGCGTTATCTCTTTCCAGGCTTAGAGATGGGTTTCAGCTACACCATCACCCCATCGCGCGATGAGAATTACCTCAATGGCGTATCTACATTGGATCTCGTTTTGATTGCTAAACATATACTAAACATAGAATCACTAGATTCTCCTTATAGTCTAATTGCAGCAGATGCTAATAATTCTGGTTCTATTACCACCTTTGACCTCGTACAACTGAGAAAGTTGATTTTGAATCTTGATACTGCTCTACCGAGTAGTGCATCTTGGAGGTTTGTACCAAAAGAATATGAATTTAGTAACCCTACTAATCCATTCCAAGAAAATTTTCCGGAGTTAATGCACTTTGATAGTCTAGGTACTTCCTACTTAGATGCTAACTTCATTGGTATCAAAGTGGGAGATGTAAATGCTAGTGCTATACCGAATGCTTTGGTGAATAATACAGAAGTGCGAGAGTATAGTGATTTTAGGCTAAACTTATATGATAATGTGCTGAAAACAGGAGAAACGACTCGTGTGCATGTTACCGCAGACTTGTCCAGTATTCAAGGCTTTCAATTCACCCTTGATTTTGAAGGGCTTGAATTAGTAGAAATCGTGGATGCAGTAGTCAAGCGCGAGCATTTGGGAATATTTGAGGAGCAAATGACCGTGAGTTGGAATGGCAATATAAAGCATGAAAATTCAAATAAGGAGCTATTTACTTTAGTATTGAAGGCTAAAGAAAATATTATACTTAGCGAAGCCTTAAGCATATCTTCCGAGCCTACCATCGCTGAAGCATATACCTTAGATAACAGCTTGCAAAATATAGTTTTGAGCTTTGCTGCAAAGGGCTACACGCTTCATCAGAACACACCAAACCCATGTAAAACAATCACGACGATTGAGTTTCATCTGCCCAAAAAACAAGAAGCTACGCTGACGATTTCGGATGTAAGAGGAAAACTCGTAAAAGTGATTTCAAAACGCTTTGATGCTGGCAGCAATACCATAAATTTAGATGCGAAATCACTTCCCACAGGTATATTGAATTATACCCTAAAAACAGATAATTTCACAAGTACTAAGCGAATGGTTATTCTGTAATAGCATTAACTAGTGCATCAACCCATAAATAATTACTAACTTTATCGGCTTCTTTTCCCGTTATTCTTCGTTATTCGTCAATCAAATAACCAGTTATGCTCTCTCCTCATGCCTCGACTAACGAAAAAATAAGCTCCCTAAAGTTGGTAATTACTTACGGGTTGATGCACTAGAGGGATAATATTGACAAAACCCATTGCTATTTTTATGCCATAAAACCTCGTTTCATTTCTTCCATCTGCTTGGGTCTAAAAAACATATAACGGAAACAGGCTATAGCTATTGAAAAATACTTAAATTCGCGTTGGCTGAACGTACAGTTCTTTCGGTTCTTTCATGCTATTTTCGTATGTCAGCCATATTAAGGAACAATAAACAGTTCGATAGACAAAAACAAGCAATATGAGTCAGCCCAAGAAGAAGCAGACAAAACAAAACAAGACTTCCAAAAAGGCGAACGCAAAACAGACGAAACGTACAAAAGCTTCCGCTAAGCAAGCTAAGGTGGCAAAGTCCAAGTCGGAGGCTAAACCTTTCGTGTCACGCCTCTTTTTTCGGGATGTTAGTTCTGAGAATGATGCTCTGTTGCGTCGAATATTTTGGGGCACGGCAGGTCTTATTGCTTTGATTACCATTATGCTTGCAATTAATAGTGGTATAAATGGGGACGACTCCTTCCAAAATGCTTATGCTGATACGATTCTTGATTTTTATACCACTATGGGGCAAGATACCTCTTGTTTTTATAATCCAAGAGGCCCAATTAAGTACTATGGAGGATTTTATGAACTCACAACTGCCATTAGTAATAAAGCCTTAGGACTAGAACAAAATGATACTGCTTACCACGATGTGCGGCATTTCTGGAATGCACTATTTGGTATTTTAGCTATGATTTTTACGGGCTTACTGGCCCGACAAATTGGTGGCTGGCGTGCTGGTATCCTCGCGCTTATCCTGATTTTTCTATCACCCCGTTTTTTGGGTCATTCTTTTATGAACCCAAAGGATATTCCTTTTGCAGCAGGGTATATAATGGTGGTATACTTTATGACTGTTTTCATTCAGCAATTACCCAAACCTACTTGGAGTACGCTTATTGGACTGACTTTAGGCGTTGGAATGGGTTTTGGAGTACGTGCAGGTGGCTTGCTATCTGTTGCTTATTTTGGAATGTTTGTAGGTATTGCATTCTTATTGTGCTATGGTTTTCAAGGACTTTTTAAGGAAGGAAAAACCCTATTAAGCTACATTGGCTATGCGGCCGCTCCTTCTGCCATTGGTTTGCTTATTGGGATTTTAGTATGGCCCTATGCCATTGTAGACCCCTATGAACATGTCAAAGAATCCTTGACCATACTAACCAATTTTGCGGTGAGTATCAAGATGTTGTTTGGTGGTGAAATGATATATGGAAAAGACGTAAAAGCAGATTATTTACTCACTTGGGTAAGCCAAACCGTACCGCTTTTTATTCCTATAGGTTTATTGCTTTTTGCTGTTTTTTCGAAGGGCATTTTTAAAAAATATACGCCCATTTTTGTTGCTATCGCTTTGTTTACGTTCCTATTTCCTTTTATTTATGTTATTATCCGAGAATCTACCTTATACGATGGTTGGCGACACTTGATTTTCCCTTACACATCTTTAGTAGCTTTAGTAGCGGTAGCTTGGAATTATGTTTTAGAAAAATTTGAAGCTAAAAAAGCCGTCCTTTATGGTACAATAGGCGTTTTAGCACTTACCGCACTAGAACCCGCTTGGTTTACTGCACGAAACTATTCCTATCCTTATGTTTATTTCAATCCATTAGTAGGCGGCATAGAAGGTGCATTCGGTGATTATGAAACGGATTATTGGGGAGTTAGTATAAAACAAGGAGTCGAGTGGTTAGAAGACGAGGGAATTATTGGAGAAAATATGCAGGATACGGTAACAGTAATGTCCAATTTTTCCTACCAATTGGATAAATACCTGAAGAAAAAATACAAAGGCAAAGTTCGTACCAATTATGTACGCTTTCGGCAACGCTACGATAAAGATTGGGATTATGGCTTATTTCTTTCTCGCTTTGCACGTGGAACGCATCTGAAAAATGGCACCTGGCCACCTGCTGATAAAACGATCCATACCATAGATGCTAGTGGTGTTCCGCTCCTAGCTATTCTAAAAAATGAAGATAATACTGCTTATCTCGGCATGAAGGCAAGCAAGAAGCAAGATTGGTCTACAGTTATCACGCATATGGAGGCAGAAGCACAAAAATATCCGAGTAATGAAGTCGCTTGGACTGCTTTAGCACGCGCTTATATTCAAACAAATCAAATGCCTTTAGCAGCAGGGGCAATTACTAAAACACTAGAGTTAGAGCCAGATAATTTACAAGCTACCAATTTGAAAAGCTTATATTATCTTCGAGTGGGGCAGGAGCAAAAAGCCTTAGAAACGGTGGAAGCTGCTCTAATAATAGAGCCTAAGAACTCGGTAGCTTACTATTATAAAGCACTAATACTTCAAAATAGAAAACAATTGGATGAAGCCATACAAAATGCACGAAAAGCAATAGAGATGAATCCGAAATTTAAAGAAGGGTATAATCTAGTAGCAAAACTTTTTGAAGCAAAAGGGGATACAAAAAATGCAGAGCGTTTTCGACAGGCTGCAGGAAGGGTGAAATAAGGATAATAAAAAACGGGATATGAGCAAAACTCATATCCCGTATAAAATATTTGTTTTATTGCTATACAGTTATTTGTCCTTATCAATAGGGCAATAAAACAGTATAGCAATATGACAATGCGCCTTTGATAACTAAAGGCGAACGATAAACAGATTACTTCTGGTGCATATCCACTTGTGGGAATGGGAAGTTCAAACCTGCCTTATCGAATTCTTTCTTCACATTTTCTTGCATGTAGAAGTAAGTATCCCAATAATGCTCACTCTTACAGAATGGACGAGTAGCCAAGTTTACAGAGCTATCACCTAATTCTGCAACCACTACGCCTTGAGCTGGGTCATCCAAGATGTAAGGACACTCTCTACCTACTTTTAAGATAGTTTCTCTTGCCTTATCAATATCATCGCCATAATCAATGCCGTAGGTCAATTCTACACCAATGACTTCTTGACCAGAAATGTTTGTAATTACATTACTAGTAACCACACCATTTGGCACGATAATACGCTTATTGTCCAATGTCTTAAGTACGGTATTAAAAATTTGGATTTCTTCTACAGTCCCTGTTTGGCCGCCACCAATTGTTACCAAGTCACCTACTTTGTAAGGCTTGAATACCAATAGCAATACACCACTTGCAAAGTGCCCTAAGCTACCCTGCAATGCCATACCAATAGCGAATGCTAATGCACCAAATACAGCAACAAAAGAAGTAGTTTCGATGCCGAACATGCCTGCTGCTGCAAGCAATACCATGATTTTTAGCGCAACGCTAACCAAAGAGCCTAAAAAGCCGCGCAAAGACACATCCATGCCTTGCTTTTCCATAGCTCTTTTTGCTGCCCCTGCAATGCGGTTTGCAATCCAAAAACCAATAATCAAGACAAGAATTGCACCAATAACCTTAGGCGCGTATCCGATGATCATATCACTGATCTTAGCAATGTTGAATTCCATTGTTTTTTAATTCTGACTTTTTTATTCTATAGTTAATATAAACTAATCTTAGTGACGTTAAATAGTGTTAAAAGACACGTACAAACAGTAGAAAATTTGGAAAAAAAACAAAAAAAATACGTCAGCAAAGAAGAAGCTCTGGCAAAATTGCAGGCTTACTGTGCTTATCAGGATAGATGTCATCAAGAAGTACGCTCAAAATTATTGGATTTAGGCATCTATGGGGACGACCTAGAAGAGATAATTGCAGACTTGATTACGGAGAATTTTCTGAATGAAGAGCGTTTCGCCCGTTCCTTTGCCCGTGGAAAATTTCGGATAAAACAATGGGGGCGCGTACGGATTCAACGCGAACTCAAGCAGCGCAATATCTCAGCTTATTGTTTAAGAAAGGCAATGGAAGAAATAGAAGATGTTGATTATGCAACAACCTTGGAGCAAATCATTTTAAAGAAAAACAAGCATTTACGCGCCTCTAACACATATACCCGCAGAGCAAAATTGGCAACTTATGCTATAAATAAAGGCTATGAATCGCCTCTGGTTTGGGAAAGCGTGAAACGACTGATTCAAGACGAATAACTGCTATTTCTTTTCGAGTACTTCTGTCTTTTCTCCAAAATATTGTACGAAGCGTTGCATATCGGCAGCCAGTTCTTTATTCTGTGTTGCTCGAAAATAGGTATCTGCCATGCCGCGTAAGGTTTGATAGAAAAAACGATCCATTTCTATGACTTGCATTTCTTTTGTCCAAAGATCAATTTTTAGCGTATCCAAATTTTCTTTATCAAATAGCGAAAGCAACATCGCCTTGCATGCTTGCGGTGTGTCGCCATTCGGATTGTCTGATGATTGCCAATTCAACTGAATCGGTACATTATCTTTATCCAATCCTACTTTTATATTGATATTGGATGTTTTTTTTACTTCACTCATGAATAAGAATTTGCTGCAAAAGAACTAAATCTTTTTTAAACTTTTCTCAATGGATAGTTTTTGAAAATAACCTGGGGGGTAAAAAAATGTGCCATCCTCCAGGCCTTGTGCTGCCTCTATCATCGCTTGTGCCACTACTTCTGCTTCTATAGGACGGTATTTGGAAGCCAATCCTCTAGTGAAAAAATCGAGCGGGTTGCTGATGCGATCGGCTAGCGTCCGTCCGTTTGGTCGCTGGCGTTTGAAATTTAATACTACAGAAGGTCGGAAAATATGAATAGCCCAAAATGGAAGCGTTTGAACTGCCTTTTCTACATGTGCGCGCAGGCGATTCTTCAACGAAATAGCATCCATATTGGAATGGACGGAAGAGAGTATTAAGAGTTGGTTGCAACCCTGTTCCACGGCTATTTTTGCAAATTGATAGCTATACATTTCACGGACTTTAATTGTATCATCCTTACTGTTTTTTGGGCGTTGTGTGCCTAAAAAGCAATACAAGTCATCTGCCTTTAGGTGAGTTGCATGTTCCTTTATCTGATCAAAAGGAAAAATGAGTTGTTCTAGTTTTTGGTGTTGAATATCTAATTTTTTTTCATCCACAAGGATGACTTTTTGGTAAGTATCTAAGTCTAACAGTTGTAGCAGCAAAGGAGCGACTACCATATTCGATGCACCTAATAGGAGGGCAGTTTTTCTATGTTTTGTAATTTTCAAAGTATTTGACTGTGCTTTTATAGATAAACAAATATGCTATAATTGAGTTGCAAGTAATAAATGATACTTGGATGAATACCTCCTAAAATTCTAATTTTTACCTCTATTTGATCACAATGAGCTAATTGACAGTTTTTATGACTTGCGAATTTGCAAGAAATTATATATTTTTGAATATGAGTAACGCTAAATTAATAAATGTCCATTCTTGAGTAGGACTATTTATTAATTTAGCGTTCCTAAGATTTTTAAAAAGGCAACAAACATTATGAAAAGCAAAATTTTCACATTAGCACTATTGCTGATATTTTCTCTTAGTGTTTCTGCAATAATAAGTAATCAGAAAGTAAAAGAGAAAAGTATTTCTATTGAAGTATCAGAAACTCCTGAGCTTTCCCCACTTAGAAGTAAGACAGCAGCAATAGATAACTCTATTAAACAAGATGCAGGAAGTTCATTTAGTGTGCCAAAAGCAAGTGATGTGAGTTGGCACGTTCGTTCTTTCTAAAGACATAGGGACTTCTAATACTAGCTATAAAAACTATAACTAAGTAGTCGAGTTTAAATAATTTCCTGTTACTATTGAGCTGATTTTTTTGAAGGGCAAGGCAAAAATTATGAGCATCCTCATTGGCTGGT
>JAHDCQ010000206.1 GCA_020629845.1 Saprospiraceae bacterium
CGGAACTGATTTTTACGCAAATATACAGCGAAATTGTAGTAGAAGTTATTGTTCCCTCCCACTATTCCACCGCCGCATAAATGATATTATACAGTTTTTCCCAAAATTCAGGATGGTAGTCAGGTAGAATCTGTGTCATCCCCACGAAAACTAATTCTTCCTTTGGGTTAATCCAATATTTCGTATTGAAAATGCCGCCCCAGGCTAAAGTACCTGCCGAATTGAGCGTTTGTGCTTCATTGCGTTCTGTTTTCAAAGAAATGCCTAAACCGTAGCTTGTCCCGAATTCATCAACCCTTTTAGTTGGTTCAATACCCATATAAGCTAATTGGTCAGTAGCGAGTAAATCTGTTGTCTTTTTGCTTAAAATACGCTTACCGTTGTATGTGCCACCATTCAGCAGCATTTGGCAAAAGATAGCATAATCGAGTGTAGTGGAAGAGGCACCACCACCACCTGCAAAATGGTCATCGCGTCCGAGAAAAGGGTAGTTATAAATCGGGTCAGTATGCACCAATAATTGCTTTTTTTCAGGTACATCATAATATACAGGCACTAGGCGTGGAGTTTTCTCTTTAGGTAGATAAAAACCTGTATCCTTCATGCCTAGTGGCCCAAAAATATGCTCTTTACAGTACACGCCCAAAGTCTGCCCCGAGAGTACTTCTACTAAATAGCCCAATACATCGGTATTATAGCCATAAGTCCATCTTTCGCCTGGGTGATGTAGTAAGGGCTGTTCAGCGATGCGTTGCACCATTTCGGCAGTCGTAATGGTTTCATGGCTTAATCCAAAGTTTGCAGCACCGTTCTTTTCATAAATGGCTTTTATACGCGCATCCATAAAAGCATAGGATAAACCCGAAGTATGTGTCATCAAGTGCCGAATAGTGATAGGATTCTTGACGGGGATTGTTGTATAAGTGGTATCGGCAGCATTTAGTTTTAGCAGTACTTTGGATTCCGCAAAAGCAGGAATATACATTGAAACGGGCTCATCTAAGCGGTATTTACCCTGTTCTAGCAATTGCAGCATGGCTACGCTGGTAAAGGCTTTCGTCATAGAGGCAAGGCGAAAAATATCATCTTTCTGATAAGGGGTATTGCTTTTGGTATCTCTATTGCCCCAGGTTTTGAAATAGGCAATTTTACCCTTTCGCGCTACTAAAATCGTACCGCCTGGTAGCCAATTATTATCCAAATATTCTTGACAAAGCCCATCAATATGTGCCAATTGCTTCGAGGACAAGCCCACACTTTCAGGCGATGCTTCTTGGAGTTGTTGTGCGTTTACGATTAAAAATGCAAAGCTTAAGCAGTAGAGTAGTAGAATACGTTTCATTGCCTTGATATTTAAATTTGTCGAAGAACGAATTTTTTTTTGATTTGCACTAAAGTAACTATTCCGCAGGATATTCCACAAAATTGCGAGGCGTTTCATACAAGCGTACAAATATATCATATCGCTCATCCAAATGCTTGCGAAGAATTTGCCAAATCACATAGCAGATATGTTCAGCCGTAGGGTTGAGGTTTTTGAATTCCTCTGTATCTAAATTTAAATTTTTATGGTCAAAGCGGTCTTCGATTTGGCTTTTTATAATGTCTTTAAGTAAGCCTAAATCTATTACGTAGCCTGTAGCTGGATCTACTTCGCCTACTACTTTTACTTCGAGTTCGTAATTGTGTCCGTGATAATTTGGATTATTACACAAACCAAATACAGCGCGGTTTTTTTCATCTGACCAATCAGGATTGTGTAGGCGGTGGGCAGCATTGAAATGTGCCCTTCTGTAGACTGCAACTCGCATAGATTCTAGATTTTGTGTAACGACTTTTCCAACACTAGGCAAGTGCGAATAGTTGTGGAAAAGCCTCTAAACAAGTCTTTTGACGTGGAGAACCACAAAGGCATACAAAAAAGCCATCAAAAAAAGGAGACAGAAAATGGATTATATTAAAATTTTTGTTAATTTTGTTCCAGCAGAATTTATTTGTACTTCTATTACAACCTTCCTGTAAGTCAACTTCTCGCTTAAATTTATATCTTATTTAGCAGTTTTGCTCTATCAAAGAAGCACTACTATGTCACTCGTATGCAATTGATAATTAGAATTTTATAACAAATAATCAATTGTTTTATATGTATAAGGTGTAAATTCAAATCAGCAATTTTGTCTAATACGCGTATCGTCTAATACCTTATTTTTACGCTATTAGATTAAGGACTATCTATTCTCAATGGATAGCGATATACTTTTACTACCTATCATACACACACATTACATTTTGTCGCAATGGACATACCATTGCTAACTATTGTACTTCCTTTTTTGCTGTAATTAAACTTTTCACACTTACTAACTAAAATACATTACTGCTGTCATGTGGTAATCCATCGGTATGTCTGTGCCAAATGATTGGACAGAGGCATACCCTCTATGCGATGTCACATAGTCAGCTTTAACATACAAGAATAAAGCTTGGGGTTTTTAAGGGCCTTAGTAAATGTTATTACTCATGATACATTTTAACGTTAGGAAACATGCACATGAAATTGCCTCCAAATGGCAAGTGCAGGAAGCTGGGATAAGGAAAAAAAATAGACTTGCTTCTAGTGATTTCGCTAGGAGCTATTGGCATTTCGGGCTGATGCTGTTGGTAGTAGGTATGCTAGGAACGACGCAGCTACAAGCACAAGATTGTAATGCAGAGATTTCGGTACCACTCGATCAAATTGGTACCTCCATCTTCGGGGCAGGCGCGCAATTGCCACAATCGCCTAGTTGTACTTGTGCTACAAGTGACGAACCTGCTTGTGTGTTGGTGAAAATTACAAGTGTGCCAAGTAATGTGGATGAAATGGGGTGTACCTTAGTCATTGACCCTAAGGAAGAAACGGCTGTAGGCTTTACGTATAATGCTATGGATACAAGCTGTGGCATGATAGACCAAGCAAATGATGAGCTACGGATTCCAATTTCTACAACTACAGGACTTTTTGAATTTTTCCTCTGTAAGCCTGGAAGCGGCATTGGTGCTACGGGCATAGAAATAGATGATGTCTATTTAGAAAACTGTTGCGAAACACCAGAACCTACGGTGAGCGGCGATTCGGAAGTTTGTGCAGGCAAGGAAGTGCGCTACGAAGTAGATGCAACAACTGCGGCAATATTAGGCGTGACTTATAACTGGACAATCAGCAGTAATGGTACAGTAGTAGATGGCGGTGGCGCGAACGATGATTATGTAGAAATCGTGTGGTCGGGCAATGGCACGGTAACCGTAGAAGCTACCAATCCATTATATGGCGGTTGCTCAGGTGCAGATACGCAATCCGTGACCGTAAACACCGTACCAGGTGTAGAAGCAGGTACTTATGTTTCTCAATTGACGATTAGCGCACCAATTACCCTTTTAGGTTTTCCAAATGGTGCAGGTGGTTCTTGGACAGGCGACGGGGTGACAGATAATGGTAATGGCTCGGCAACTTTCGACCCTAGTGATGCAGGTGCAGGAATTATTACAGTAACCTATACCTTCACAACAGCAGACGGCTGTAGTGGCTCTGATACTGCAACGATATTAGTAACGGATATAAATGATATTGAACCCGATTATATTTATTGTAGCGATGACCCCGATGAAGATGTATGGTTTACGGATACAGGAGGCGATGACCGTCGCTATAATGATGAACCTACCGTAACCATTATTTGCCCGAATAGCCCAGGAGAAGTAGTAAAAGTAGATTTCCAAAGCTTTGATGTAGCTTGGGATGATATGCTAAAAGTATTCGATGGCGATTCGCCAAGCGCGCCACAAATAGACCCAGGCTCAGGTATGGGACAAGGCGTAGATGCTGCACCTAATCAAGGAATTGTAACCGCTTCTTGTACCAATATGAGTGGCTGTTTGACCTTTGTATTTTGTGTAGATGATGTAGGCTTTGGAGAAGGTTGGGAAGCATTGGTCACTTGCGAAACGCGTCCCGATACCGAATTCAATTGTGAGGATTTAAGCAATATGTACAAAGCCGCAGAATGTGGTGAAGAAACTGTTACACTCGATATTCCTGTACCGTTTCACGAAATATGTGGCATCACGCGCGATGTACGTGTGACGGCAAGCTGCTCGGATAATATTATAGGACTTCCTGCCGACGGCACGGTACTAGGTGATGGCGACAGCGAATTATCGCTTACCTTCCCACTAGGGGTGCATAGCCTTACCTTTAGTAGTACTATGATTGATGGCGATGATTTTGAATGTACCATTCAAGTGCGCGTTACGGCTTCGCATTTAGCCTGCAAGCCATCGCCAGTTATCACGACTTGGGATGAGTGTTATGCTTACATTACGCCAGAAGAAATACTAGATGGCGATTGCCTCTATGATAATGACTACATCACTTACGAAATTGATGTAGAAGGCGTAGACATTATGGAATATACCGATGAGGGCTATCCATTAGTAGATATTACCAATGTAGATTGCGGTTCTACCTATAAAGTAGTAATAACCCGCAGCTATGCACTCGATTGGAATTGCAATGGCGACCCTGATGATGACCAACCGCTAGTAGATGAATGCGAGACTTTCATAAAAATAGTAGACTACGTAACGCCTATTATCGAGAATGGCCCTGCTGTGGTAGAAATACCCTGCTACGATGACCCAGGCGAACAAGCTGTATTTGCCATCGGCGATAGCGGAGGACAAGTAGCAGGCTCGCTTTCTGGCGGCTTGTATTTGATACCAGGCGTGGATGATATTGAAGTAATTGATAATTGCGAATATGACCTTACCATAGGCGATTGGGAATATGAAGCAGCCGATTGCACCACCGCACCTTTAGATACGGATGCACCTGTGTTCCACTATTATCAGCGTAAAATTGTAGTAGTAGATCAATGTGGTAACCGACACAGTTTCAAGCAGCGCATTGCTATCGTGCAGCCGCCTATCTATCCGCCATTGGAGGTGATAACGGCAGATTGTAGCGATGATATTGACCTTATTGATTATGTAAATGCTTGGTATGAATGGGTAGCCGAAGGCCGTCCAGCAGATGACCCGCGTCAAGATTATGCGGTTTATGTACCCAACTTTGACCCAACACCGAATGATGATGGCACTACCGATGCGTCGGGCGACGAAATACCCGTAGCTCCGAATGATGCACAAAATGATTATCCAAACTGTGGCTATAATGTCACTTTTGAAGATACAGAAGGCGACGCAGGCTGTGCAGGCAGCCGCGAAGTATGGCGCAATTGGGAGGTGTTCAACTGGTGTCAGAATGGCAACGAAGAAATGGCACACCACCACCAGCTTATCAATATTGGCGATGGATTCCCACCACATTTTGTGGGCGAACCTATGTACGTTTTCACACCCTACGATGATAGTGCGGATTGTAAAGGAGAAATTACCTTTTGGCATCCAAATGTAGAGGATGCTTGTGGGGGCAATGTCTTTGCGACTATTATTTATAATGGTGTAGAAAAATCCTTCGTGGGTGGCCCAGTTACCTTCCACGATGTAATGGCAGGTTCCACGATTACTGTAACTTTTACGGCTACCGATGAATGCGAAGATGAAGCAACGATGGACTACGACATCACTATAGAAGGTAGTGGCGCGCCAACGATTGTTTGCCCAGGCATTCAGTCCGTTTATCTAGGTGATGATTGTAGAGGGACTTTGCGTGCTTATGGTTTAGGACTCCAAAGTTCTGCTCCTTGTGGTACTTTGACTTATGAAATAGCACTTGAAAGTGACGATAGCGATGGCGACGGTTATCCAGAAGATGAAGATTATGGAGATGAAATTGTCTTCACCGATGCAGATTTAGTCAATTGCCAACAAACGGGGCATACCGTAATTCTACGCTTTACTGATCAAGATGGCAACCACTACTACTGCGATGTAGAAGTATGGGTGAAAACCGACGGCGATATTCCACCAGTTACTTGCGAAGATATTGATCCATATATCATTTATAGCTGGGATGCTATGGCAGGAGACTTAGCCTTGGTAGGCGAATCATCTGACCCTGTAACGGGCTTCCAACGCTTAATTGATAGCGGCGATTTAGGAAATAATGTATGGGAATCCAACGGCTGCTTAGGCAATACTTGGATTGATATTATAGATGTAGATTATACCGATTATAATGGCAATTGCCCAGGCGGTAGAATTTGTTATAAATTTAAAATTAGAAATGAGTGTGGCTATGTAAGTGATGTATGTACGAACTGCATCATTATAGATGGACATGAGGATTGGACAATGAACTTCCCACCTGACCATACGGTGACGGATGGTATGATTCCAAATCCTGCAACGCTCGATGACATTGTACAAGACAACAACGGTTCTTGGGAGTTAGAAGTAGTAGTAGAAACGGCGCATGTAGGAGAGTGTTCGCGCAAATTGATTTACAATTATTATTTGAAAAACACCTGTACTTGGGACGATCGCGATGATTGCCCAGGTAGAGTAGACCGTCCTGACGGCATGATTGATGGGGTAGTACTCCGCTATCGCAACAATGGCGACGATGCAGGCAATAGCATTGATGACGGCAACGAAGCCCTCGATAATGATGGCTTTGATGTAACCGACCGTGATGATGATGCCGATTTTGTAAGCCTGCGTTCAGGCTGCAATCCGCGTCGTGCTACAGTCTATGACGAAATATCAAATCTCACAGGTAGTTCCGCACGTTGCGTGAGCGCACATCAGTACGGCTACATCCACTATCAGCAAATGGTAATTGTGGATAATGGTGACTCATCCATTCCGATTATTCAAGTGCTCAACTTAGGCCCATTCTGCGATACCGACTTGGCACAGGATGACGACGGCTACTGCTTAGTGCCTGTTGATATTTCGGCTTGTATTGAGTTTGGATGTGATCCAGGGGCATTATCAGATTTCAGCGCGCTACTCAAGCCATTTGGCGAAGGTAATGGCATTGCTGACCCTTATGGTACATTAATTTTGATAGATGAAAAAACCTGCGCGATACGCGGCGATTATCCACTCGATCCTAATCTCGACGAAACACGTCACATTTTAGTAGTGACCGATGGTAACTACCAATTCGAGATTCCATTTGTAGTGGAAGATTGCACACCAGCCACTATCTCTTTAGACGATATTGGCCCATTCTGTGGTGGCGATGTCACGAATTCCTATGGCGGCTGTTCAGCAGAAGTAGACATTCGTGCGAGCTTCGACTTTGGTTGTGGCTACCGCGATATTCGGGATTATGAAATTAAACTAAAGCCATTCGGTGAAGGGCCAGCCATCAGCGACCCATATGGCGAGGTATTATATATTGATGATAACCACATCGCTGTGCAAGGGGCATATCCACTCGATCCGCACAATCACATCACAGAGCATACCTTAGTGATTTGTGGCGACGATAATGTGGTAGAATTACCGTTCCAAGTAAAAGATTGCACCCCACCTACTATGGGCGATTGCTATAATTACATTGTAGAAGGTGAAAAATTAGTACATCTCACAGCACGGCAGTTGGATAATGGCAGCCACGACTTGTGTACCGACTATAACGATTTGCGTTTCTTCTTCGCTGATCCATTGGAGCATCCTGATTCTACAGAGTGTACCTTTACTTGCGAAGATGGCGAAAACGGCATTATTCCTTACACGCTTTGGGCAGTAGATGAATGGGGCAACTCCTCTTCTTGTACGGGCAACATCATCATTCAGGATTATGACTGCGATGAAGAAGAAGACGGACATGCAGGCGCAGCAGCTATTGGTGGTAATATTGCTACTGAAGCAGGCGATATGGTGGCAAGTGTAGAAGTCAATCTACGTGGTGGGATGGATATGGATATGACCACTACAGAAGATGGACATTTCATGTTCGAGGAGCTACCAATGGAGGAGTCTTACAGCACTCGTCCACAGCGCAACGATAAAGCTATTAATGGCGTAACCACCTACGATATGGTCTTCATGAGTCGTCATATTTTAGGCACACGCTTATTAGATTCGCCTTATAAAATGATTGCGGCGGATGTCAATAATTCGGGTTCTATCACCACTTTCGATTTGGTAGTGCTACGCAAATTGATTTTGGGTGAAACCGAAGATTTCCGCAACACCACAAGCTGGCGATTTATACCGAAGGATTATGTCTTCCCTGACCCAACAAATCCGTGGGCGGAGGCATTCCCAGAGCAGATAGAAATTGACCCACTCGCATCGGATATGATGGAAAGCGATTTTGTAGCGGTGAAAGTGGGCGATGTGAATGGTTCTGCAAACGCAAGCAATTTCCAAACTACAGAAAGCCGCAATGCAGATGGGCAAGTATTCTTCCAAGTGAAAAATCAAAGCCTGAAAGCAGGCGGTACGTATGCTGTGCCATTCTACCTAGAAGCGGGTATGGATATAGCAGGCTACCAGTTTAGCTTACAATTTGATAGCAAAGCATTGGATTTAGTGCGCGTGGAAGCAGGCACCGTAGCTATAGAGCATTTTGGTTTGAAGTATATCAGCGAAGGTGTCCTTACTACGAGCTGGAATGGTACACTTGAAGATGCTAGCGAACCGCTATTCTACCTGCACTTCCGTAGCCATGCTAATACGGATTTGGTCAATAGCTTGACGATTAATTCGAGTCGCCTAGAAGCAGAAGCGTACACGATTACGGATAATTTGCTAGATGTACAACTCGACTTTGGTGATAAGCTCAACAGCAGCTTGAACGTCTATCAAAACCGTCCGAATCCATTTAGTGATTATACGGTCTTGTCGTTCTACTTGCCAGAAGCGAGCGCGGTACAGCTAGAAGTACTCAATACTTCGGGGCAGTCTATAAAGACCTTCCAATATCAACTCTCCAAAGGAAAGCATGACATTAATGTAGACTTAGGCGGTTTGCCACAGGAAGGCGTATTCTACTATCAACTCAGCTCTAACAAAGAAGTAGCAACGGGTAAGATGGTACGAATACAGGAATAAACTGACATAAGAAATTTTGGCTTTTTTTAGATAAAAATTCTGATTTTAAAAATAGCGGCACGGGTGTTCTCGATGCCGCTATTTTTGTTTATTTAGTAGGAGATGATTATTGGGTTAGGATGTATGACCTTGTTATTGGGCGTTTTCCTTCTGTTGACCCTATTGCTGACCAATTTGCTTGGGTGTCGCCGTTTAACTATGCGGAGAATAGACCAATAGATGGTATTGATTTGTATGGACTACAATATTTGAGATATGATCAAGTAGAGAATATAGGAAATGATTTACTTACTTTTTATCATAATAATTATGGTTTAGGCTTCGAAACTGTAGAATATGAAGGAAATCAATACTATAACTTGGGATTTCATCTAAACGATGTTGAAGGTAATCAGATAACCGAATGGGTTTACACTTCCATAGCACCTGTAATCGCTTCTGAAGATTATGTGGGTTATGGAGATGTTACACCTAGTGATTGTATGGGAGCTTGTAAGGCTCAAATTGATAAACAGGATTTAGAAATAGGTAGTTATTATGGAGTGTCACGTTCTGAAATAAGTTGACAGTTAAAAATTAGCTGCTTGACAAATTTCA
>JAHDCQ010000207.1 GCA_020629845.1 Saprospiraceae bacterium
TTTTGGTAAATTGCAATAAAATTTCGATTTTTCGCGTCTTTTAGATTTCGGAAAAAATAGAGGATGGTGGATTTTAGATAGATATGAGATATAAGATGTGAGATATGAGACTTTATATGGCTTGTTTATCAATATTTTTTCATCATATTTAACCATCCAAACTTATCAAAGATAGGAGACCGTCTACCGTCTAGTCCGCAAGGATAAGCGTAAACCGTCTAAAACATTGTACTATGATTCGAGCAAAGATTGGAGGTATTGGTTATTATGTGCCTGAAAAAGTGGTGACGAACCATGACCTAACAAAAGTAATGGACACTTCTGATGAATGGATTAGAGAGCGTACAGGTATACAGGAGCGTCGCTATGCTGAAAAACATGTAGAAACAACTTCTACACTTGGGGTAAAGGCAGCCGAAATAGCTATTGAGCGGGCTGGTATTACTGCTAAGGATGTAGACTTCATCATATTTGCTACTCTAAGTCCAGATTATTATTTCCCAGGAAGTGGCGTATTGCTACAACGCGCAATGGGCATGCAAGGCATTGGTGCATTGGACATCAGGAATCAATGTAGTGGTTTTGTTTATGGGCTTTCCATTGCAGAACAGTTTGTGCGAACAGGGATGTATAAAAATGTGTTGCTCGTAGGCGCGGAGATGCACTCCTGTGGTTTGGATTTCACGACGCGTGGACGTGGCGTAAGCGTTATTTTTGGAGACGGAGGTGGTGCGGTTGTTGTTCAACCTTCCGAAGATGAGAATCGTGGTATTTTGTCTACACACTTACATGCTAATGGCGATGGTGCAGAGCAATTAGCTTACCTAAACCCTGGCTCACACGGTGGTGTACACTTCGAGGATAAAGAGCGTTTTGGCTATCCAGAAGACCAAGAGTTTGGTGGCATCTTCTTGACGCAGAAGATGATAGATGACGAAGATTTGTACCCCAATATGAATGGGCAGGCGGTTTTCAAATATGCGGTCACAAAGTTCCCAGAGGTTATCAAAGAAGCTTTGGATACAAATGGCTATACCGCCGCAGATATAGATATGCTAGTACCACATCAAGCGAATTTGCGTATTAGCCAATTTGTGCAGAAACGCTTGGGCTTAGCGGATGATAAAGTTTGGAACAACATTCAAAAATATGGCAATACTACTGCCGCCTCTATTCCTATCGCGCTATGCGAAGCTTGGGAAGCAGGTGCAGTAAAAGAGGGCGATTTGGTATGTCTGGCTGCTTTTGGTAGCGGCTTTACATGGGGCTCTGCCTTGATTCGTTGGTAGTTCAGCAATTGTAAGTATCAAGTTTGAGTTTCAGGCTTGATACTTGCATTTTTAAAGAATCTTCTCCCTAGCAAAAAAGCAAGTAGTAATACGCCAAGTCCGAGAATCGGACAAGCAATCGGACAAGTATCAAAATGAATCACTTCCATATCCCCGACAGGTACAAAAGCCGCCCAATAGAAAGGATGCGCGCTATGGGAGTAATTATCTATAAAATCAAGTTTAGCTTGCCGTAAAGCATCATCTTTAGTGCGTCCTTCTTTCAGGTAGGTATAGAAAGATAGCATGATTTCTTGCGTTCGTTCATCATTGATATTCCAGAGGGTGGTGATAATGCTCTTCGAACCCGCATAGCTGAACCCTCGCGCTAGACTAATAATGCCTTCGCCACTTTTTAATTCACCAATTCCTGTTTCACAAGCACTTAATACGACCAAATCTGCTTGTAAATCCAAGTCATATAGGTCTCTATTGTAAAGTAATTGGTGGGAAAGGGTGTCATCTACCTGATAAAAGGCTAGAAAAGCATAGTCTCCTACTTTATCATTAGCCAGCCCGTGGGTAGCGAGGTGAATTATTTTATATTGTGGAGCTTGTCTTAAGAATTCTGCTTTAGTAGCATTTTCTTTTATAAAAGCTTCCCCATCTAGCAAGCGATTAAGCGCTTCTATTTCTGGAATATTATATTTTAATTTAGTAAGTTCCGTAGTATTGTCCCCTACTCTTATGGGCAAGGCATTTTTGGGAAAGGAAGGTGCAAACGCTAAAAAACCTTGGCTTTTACTATCATGTTGCAGTTCCTGCATTTCGTGGAGCAAAGTGGCAGAATAGCAATAACTAACTGCATAATCTTGTATCAAATAGCGATGGTTTCCAAAGAAACTAGCCTCTGGATGCGCCTCTTTTATAAGGAGTTCAAAAGGAAGATAGCCCAAAATACCACTAGGAATAATGGTTAAGCCTTCTTTTAAATCGCAGTTTTTTTCAATTGGTGCAATTAATTTTTGATAAAGCTGATGCGCCTTTTGTGTTACTATATTGATAGCAGCTTTATTACTAGGATTAGTGCTTGCTCCGATATTAGTACGTAAATCAATAATCCATTTTTCTAATGGAAAATCCTTCTCTATTCGTTGTATGTCTACATGCTCCTCTTGTATGATAATGGCATAGATAAAATCTTCTCCTACAAAATATTCTATTAAGCTATGTTTATCATTAGGCAATAAGCTTTTGGCAGTTTCAATATCTACTAATTCTATGTCATACTTGAGTTGGTGATATTCAGGATAATCTGCTTTAAAAATCCGCATAATGGAATCTGCTTCCCCTCGAATTTTCCGAACAGCTTTTTTTAATTCTGGAATAAGAGCTTGATCGGTCTCTTCTTTACTCTGTTGTGCTTCAAATAGTTGCTTTTCCACAGAAAATAGCTCGTATTGTATTGCTTTTTCATCTTCCATAACAGATGCTGGTATCCCAGCAAAGGCTCTAGCTTCGTCTTCTCGCAATGCTTCTAATAATAAGGTGGACTTACTTTTTTCAATAATCTGAAAAATATTATCCACATACATAGATTCCTTATTATGGGATAGCATTTCATAATTACTCCTTATTGCTCCTTCATATACGGTCATAGCACGTTCGAGTAATCCTTCTTTGGAGTTCGAGCGTTCGTAATCTTCACGAAGTTTATCAATTACTTGAATAGCAAGTGTGTAAGCAGCAAGACTTTGCTCCAAGTCTTCTTTTTTCTTGGATTGCTGATATTTTTGGTAAAAAGTTTTTCCTTTAAGGGTTAGTGCACCTAATAGACGATTTTTGGCATAAATTGTTTCCTGCTCTAAAATGGGGTTGGTATATATATCTGTATTATCAAACGAACTTACAGCTCCTATAATAGCACGTTGTAAGCATACCAAAGCACTATCCAGTTTCCCCCAGGCTACATAGGCTTCTGCTTGATAGATATAAGCTCTTATTGCGTAGCGATGTTTTGTTCCGTATTCGTTAGTTCTGATATAATTGGTCTTTTCAAAATAGGGCATTGCTGCTGTATACTGTTCTTGAAGCACTAAATCACGAGCCAAATTTTCATAAGAGGTAGCCGTATTAGGATTCATATCGCCAAATTCATCTAGCCTTGCATTAAGTGCCAAGATTCGATACTTTTTAGCTTTTTTAAAATCCTTCTTTCTAGCAAATACTTCTCCTAAATTATCGTATATATCTGCCCGTTTGAACGCTTCATCTGGCAAGCCTTTTTCATGAATAAACCGAGCTTTATCGAATTGCTGAAAAGCAGAATCAAGTTGATTAAAATTATGAAGGTACATCACCCCTATATTATTAAGGGATGTTGCTAACTTAGAATCAAATTCGCTTAATACTTCTTCTCGAATTTGTAAGCATGTCTCAAAATACTCCAATGCTTTATCATAGTCTTTTCCCTCATAATAATAGGCAACACCGAGTGTATTATATAGCCTAGATAAAGTATAGGGGGCAATGTTGTCTTTTAAAGTTAAGCCTTTACGAGCTATCGCTTTTGCTTTCTTTATCTCTCCCATTCCTGCGAAAACTCTAGATGATAGATTATAAGCAACTGCTAATTGCTCCTCGTTCGCATCTAATTGGCCATTTATCGCAATAGCTTGTTCAACATAATACTCTGCTGTAGGAAGTTGATTTATCTTACGGTATAAATCCGCTAAACGAATGTAAAACTCAGCTAACTCAAAGCTAGAAGCCTCATGCGCAGCAAGCGTTTCTTGTTTAGCTTGTTCAATAATAGGTTCTGCAGCTTCAAGTTGGTAAACATCTAAGAGTTGCTCTATTTGTTCTAATGCGGGAGTCCAGATGAACTTGGGCGTATCATCTTCTTGTGCAGACAAAGGAGTATAGCAATAAAAACAGACTATTAATACAATAAGATAGTTTCTCATCAAACTTGTAACTTTACTTCTAGCAGAGGGATTAAGTACTTGGATAGAGTTCTTGAAAATATATACCCAAGTACTTATAAGCAAATCGGACATCAATAATAGTTTATTATTGATGTCCGTACGATTATTTGCGCCTACTGCGCCACTAAGTTACAACAAAAAATTGCTTCAAAAGCTATTTAGCGTCTCTTACTAAAATTTTCGCTTCATTTTGAAAAAGGTGTGTATCTTGTTTAGCGATTTTTTGCAATAAGCTATTAAATGCATTGTCTTGTTCTTTATTAGCTAGTTTGCTTTTAATGATTAGCCATTCTGCTTTTTGGTGTAATACAGGCTCATCGCTATGACTAATGGCTTCTCGTGCATATTGTATAGTTCTGGTATATTTTTCCATTTTGTAGGCAGCATAAGCACTTGATAACTGCGCGTCGTCATATAATTCATCCTCAATTGTAATATTTTGAAAAAACTGAATGGCTTCTTCAAAACGATCTGCATCTATATCATCAAAGCCTTCTTGCAAGGGTGAAATCTCTACCGTTTCACCCGATCGCCATGCACCTTCATTTAAATTCAGTTTCGTCTTCAAGTTGGGTGCTACTGCTACATTAGTAAGAGTTGGAGTATTGGTAAACCACATCATTCCACAAACTGCCAATACTAGAAAACTAGCAGCCAAAGATAATACTTGACGAAAGCCTAATGGACGTACTTTTGCGGGTCTAATATCTGGGTTTGCAACAGCAGTTATTCCTTGTTCTTGGTGTGCCTCTTTCATAGCAGCTTTCCAACCCACTACTTTGGATAAACTACGATAAAATTTCACCTCTTGCCGGAGTGCCGCATCTTCTCGGATTTGACGTTCAAATGTTTTTCGTTCTTGCCTAGTCAATTCATTATTAAGGTATGCTATTATTTTCTGTTCCGTGTTACCCATTCTTACGTTATTTGTCTAGCTGAGCCCTAGTATTTTTTTAATATGCCTAATACACCGGCTGCGTTTGTTTCGCACAAACTCATGGCTGTAGTTCATCAAAGGAGCAATCTCCTTATCTTTCTTTTGTTCTAAAAAAGTAAGTTCTATTAGTTTACGACATTCGGGGCTTACGGTTTCTAGGGCCATCGCAATTTTTTGAAAATCGGATTCTTTTTCCTTTTCTGATTCTAAGTCATCTTCATCTAATATTATGATTTCTTTGCCTTCTTCATTTACAAGACTTATTATAATATGCCTGTTTTTTAATTCCTTCAACCATTGATTTCTGACAATCGCGTAGAGAAAAGATTTTATGTTGTATTTAATTTCAAAATTTTTGTCTTGTAATTTTTCTAAAAAAATGAGCATACTGCGCTGAAATAAATCTTCTGCGTCTTCTTCTGTACCCTGATTTTTAAGTACAAAACTAGCACAGTAGGCATATGCCATTGCGTACAGTTCTTTTACTGCATCATTATCGCCTTTTCGAATCCGATTAATAAGTTGTTGTTGAAGTTCTCTTTCCTGCACAGATTTAGCTAAAGTTGAACAATAGTTGAATATTAGATTCCAAAACTACTAAATTCTAACAGAGCTTCAACCTTTAATTTATAGATAAGTACATAAAAACTGGAATTGTGACCACTTAGAAGAGAAAAAATTCATTTTTTTAAGAAAAAAAATCTCGATGGTAAACACATGCTGGTTCACCATCGAGAACGGATTATGGTTTATTGTACTTTAATTAATTGCTGCGTGCTATATTGCGTTCCAATTTGAACTTTTAGGAAGTAAGCCCCCGCTGGCAGCGAACTCGTAGAAAGCTGCATATTGGACTGTAATGCTTGTACCATCAAACGACGACCAAGCGCATCGAACAACTCTACTTGCGCGTCCGTTGCTTGCTGACCTTCCCATTCTATGGTAATTTGCTCATCAAAGATCGTCGGGAATACTTTTACTTCATGTTCGCCTATTTGAGTGGTATTCGTGACTTGTCGTACACCGTCGGCGAATACAACACCCCAACTTCCACCTTCTAGAAACAAAAATGCTTCTCCAGAAGGTGTGATTTTATCATTATTCACATTTTGCATTCCCAAAATGCGCGTTTCTGTATCTTCTACTATAAAATCGAAGATAAGGGCATCGTCATTTTTAGTATAGTTTGGAAAACCAGCCGTATTGCCTTCAAAAATGACACTCACGTCACCTGTCTCATAGTTTACACCATAAATATCAACGGTATTAGAATTTTCATCCAAAAAGTCAAAGGCAATGATGCAGGATGAATTTTTCGCAAAAGTTGGATTTCCAATACTCACCCCATCAGGCAAACCACCAAATAGTGGCAGAATCAGTCCGTCGCTAAAGCTATTACGACCTCTATCCCAAGCTTGCAAGAAGTTGATATTCCAGTATTCAATATCTTCTCCAAAACTATTTGGAATAGCACTTAGCGCGTCATAAATCAAAAATTCTCCATCATAACTCCACTCCATCGCATCTGCATATTGCACATCGCCTGTAGCAATACCTTGTGCTGTAGTAGGATTAGAGAGTGGAAAGGCTTGTCCATTACCAGTCGTAAGGTTGAAGACTAAAATTTCAGGATTCGAAAAATCGTCTGTAAGCGCGGCTAATAGTTGCCCATCCTTAGAAATGGCAGCATTGCGCCAGTTCGGATTCGGATTATTTTCTTCCAGAAACCCCAGTTCGCCCCTATTAAAATCAATGAAACGAAGCGCGCTATTAGCATCTACAAACACTACAAAACTACCATCATCCGTAATACTCGGTTTGCTCTTTATAGCCACATCTACTAGTGGGTTTTGGAGTAAATTACCTTCTCCATCCGCTAGATATAGTTGGGAATCGTTGCCATCTGTCAATATTACTCGCTCTGTACCTGGATTGATATCTAAGTTACATATTTCCACTACATTAGTACTACCGTCGGTATCTCCGCCACCACCACCGCCAGTAGTTCTAATACCAACGCTCGTAAAGGCATTTTCTACAGCAGTCACTTCGCTAGAATTGTTGCCATGCAAATCTTTAGCGGCCTGAATAACGGCTAGGCGCGCATCTATAAAATTAGAAGAACGAGTCAAGTAGCGCGTCAAAGCACGATAATATACCTGCTCTGCTTTAGCTTTTCCGACGCTGGAATTGGAAGCAAATAAATAAAAGGCTCTATTCACAATACCACTATTAATGTGTACGCCTGCATTATCTTCTCTACCAAAAAACTGCTCATCGGTGTGGGCAGGCTGCCAACCTACATCACCGAGACGACTACCGCCATTGTTCGGGTCGCGCATGTCGCGCATCGTGCCTGTACGGAAAATATTGGTGTTCACTACATCTTCCCCAATTTGCCAATCTTCTCTATCCATCATCACACCAAATATATCTGCAAAAGACTCATTCAATGCGCCTGATTCTGCATAATACTCTAGGTTAGCGGTATTCTGAATCACACCATGCGACATTTCATGCCCTGCTACATCCACAGCTTTTGCTAGAGGCGAATCAAATGCCTGTGCGCCATTGCCATAGTACATAGACTTATCGTGCCAAAAGGCATTATCCATTTGACTGCCATCTTGATCAGTCACATTGATAATGGAAATAATAGTACCGCCACTACCATCTATAGAGTTTCTATTGAAGGTGGTGCGGAAATATTCATAAGCAACACCTGCATTGTAGTGTGCAGATACTGCTGTGCGGTTCGACCAAGTATTATTGCCAGAAGCATTATGGAAAACCTGGAAATTGCCTTGTGGTGAGCTATTTTGAGCATCTAATGTCCAAATCGCGCCACGTGGCTCTTCTATCACATTCGATTGAAAACTACTAAACATCGGACGACTCGCATCTACCATAAAATAGTTGCCTGAAGACTCATAGGTATTGATGGTGCGTGTAATACCATTCAGGTCTGTCGCATTTGCGGTAGCTGGCCCATCAAGCAAGGTCGTTGTTTCATGCTCATGCGAACAGTTGTGGTGTCCATCGGTATGAGAATGGTCATGGAAACGGCAAATTTGATCGAACTGATGTACAATTTCGCCCGTTTTAGCATCCACAAATACTAACCAATGCTGCCCAATATGCGGTACAATATCCACTTTCCAGCAAAGACGCTCTGCATCCAACTTTCTATCCATATGAAAAATGACCAAATCAGCTTGCTCCGGAGCTTGGTGTAGCAATTTGCGTTCTTCTGCATCCAATTCTTTTATCGTTGTTTGCTTGCTCACGAAATGCTTTGCGGTGCTGATAGCCTGCATTTCGGATACACTTGCTTGCACATCTTCTAGCGAAGGTGTAGGATAATAGCGACCATTTGCACGACTGATATGCCCTCCTCGATTATGCAAAATCAACTCTCCACCATACACCTCAAGTCCCTGATACATCTGTAGCAGACGGGTATGTACTTGCCCCAACTCGTCTTTTTGCACCGCTTGTAGGCTGAACTCTTCTTCAGGTTCTGCTAGTAGTAAATCTTCTTTGATAGCTTCTAAATAATCAAGTGCTTGCTGGAAGTAGTCCGATTCTTTACCATCTTCTATGGCTTCCAAACCTTCTACTTTGCCTTCTATAAAAATCACTTGCCCATTCACATCGCGTGTGAACTGCATTTGTGTATTTCGTTCTAGGCTAGGTAAAACTGCGCCCTGTGCATTGGGACGAATAGTACCTTGTAGAGGACGCTGCACACGTGGCACTGCCACAGGATTGACCTTGAGTTGCAAAGTGCGTATTTCGCTGGAGTTTGGTTTTGATTCAATGTCTTTTAAATGTGGTTTGAGACGGTCTTGCGCCTGCGATAATTCGACAATGCTTAGAGTTAAAACAAGTAAGAATAGTATTTTTTTCATGATTCTGCTGATGTTTTTTCTTCCATTTTCTTGCTTTCTTCTACCAAGTTTTGCAACTCTAAATAGAAAGCTTCAATGTTTTCATCTGTTTTATAATCGCCTGAACCCCAAGTAAGCGTATTGTCTTCCTCTTTCGTTTTGTAGCGAATGAAATAATACAGATTACCTGGTTCATTCATTTCCATGCTTGTTACATTCAAATCAATGCACTTGTTGAACAACGCCTTTGCTGCTTGTTTTTGTTGTTTAGATAGTTCCACTTTAGTGTGCTTTAAACCATCCTCAAAGAACAACTGTCCGTTTTCCAACAAAATATACTGATTCACTACCCCCGAAAAGCCGCCACCTGTACCCCAAATCAATTGTTTATCAGGTAGTTCATTGGTCTGATAGGTTTTGCAGCTCATTAAACTAAGTGCAACAAAGAGAAAAATGTATTTTATCATAGTTTTATGTATTTTGACACCCAATAAATGTACATTGATATACCTA
>JAHDCQ010000208.1:0-5905 GCA_020629845.1 Saprospiraceae bacterium
ACTGCCCAAGCAATGACAACTGCTACGCCTGCTGGAATAATGATGAGTGGCCAAGAGGCTTCGCGCGCGCCATCGAAAATAAAACGATCGGCTAAACCAAATACTACCCAACCCGCAGCAAAACGATTGAACTGCTGCCCGATAGCTTTTGACCATTGGCGAGACTTAAAAGATTTTAAGGCAACGATTTTTTCTAAACTCACAAAGCGATCATTCAGCAATAAGTAATTATTTTCTGGATTAATGTCATTGATAGCAGCCGTATACCAATAGTCGTCGCCTGCTAGTTGATACGTAATCTCATCTCCGATATAGAACTTAGTGGTTTTGGCTTTGCCATATTTTTCGAGTTGTAATACTTTTTGTGCTGGTAGTAGCACAGGAAATAGACAGAGCAAGAGTAGAACAATTCGCATAGCAGTCGTTTTATCGAAAATGTAGGTTTGAATTATTCCAGATGACAAGCATTTCTAGAACGCTTATCATCTGGAAATTTTATTTGCCTTCGAGAATTTATTTTATTGCTATATGGTTTTATTGCCTTATTGATAGTAAGTACTCAATGAGTGCATGAAAGAATGTTGAATGAGTGAATAATTGTAGATTTCATTTGCTCATTCAGTCATTCAATATTCACTCATTGAGTATTTACTATTGATAGGCGTAAAGAATTAAGTTCCAACAATAAAACAATATGACAATACAACAATAAAGGATTCTTTAAACCTACAAATAGTTGGCTACAAGGTGCAACAAATCTAATCCTTAATCGCTTTCTTGCCTTTTAGGTGTTTATCCAAAAAAGTAAGAATTCTACGATTCGATTCCAATTGATTTTCCTTTTTTACAAAGCCATGTCCTTCATCCTCAAAGAGGACATATTCCACAGGCACGCCATTTTTCTCTACTTCTGCCACTATTTCATCCGACTCTACTTGCAGTACGCGGGGGTCTTTTGAGCCTTGCAATACCATTAAAGGCTTGGTGACTTTATTGGCATGGAAAAGCGGTGAAATATTATATAGGCGCACCGAATCTTGTGTATTTGGGTCGCCCATTTCTTGGTAAAGCGCATCTTTGAACGACTCCCACCAGGGTGGAATGCTCTTAAGAGTACGCAACCAATTGGTCACACCAAATACATTGACCCCTACATCAAAGACTTCAGGTTCGCTAGTCAAGGCAGCCATGACCATGAAGCCGCCATACGAACCACCCATGATACCGATTTTTGTGCTATCAATATAGGTCTGTTCGGCGAGCCATTTTTTGCCCCACACGCAGTCTTGCAAATCTTTTTCGCCATGATTTTGGTCATCCATTTGGAAAAAAGTCTTGCCATAGCCACTACTTCCTCTATTATTTACGCCTAGCACGGCATAGCCATGATTGACTAAATACTGTATCTGTGCGCGATAGCTTTGGCGCGTCTGTCCGCCAGGTCCGCCATGCACATATACGAGTGCAGGCACAGGATTTGCTGCAGATGCTTGATGTGGCTTATAGTAAATGGCAGGAATATCCAAGCCGTCGAACGATTTATAGCGCACTACGGTAGCCGTCACCATATCATCTGCATTGATGGCTTCATTTAGCGTGTTTGATAATTGCTTTACGTCGCCTGACTCAAAATTATAGACGTATAAATTGCGCGGGGAGTTCGAACTGCCTACATAAAATGCCATCCATTTCTCATCTCTCGAAATGCTTACACCTGTCAAATCACCTGACTCAAAAGTCGGAAATTCATGTGCTTTGCCCGTTTCATTATTCAAGACTTCTATCACGGTTTTGCCATCGTCATTCACGCCTACTACTTGATATTTGCCATTGTGCGAAAAATAGGCATAGGAAATGTCCCAGTCTTTTTGTAATACTTTTTCGCGTTCGCCCGTAGCGATGTCGTAGCGCACGAGGTAAGCAAATTCATCGCCATCGTCGGTGGTGTAGTATAAGCCTTTGCTATCGGTACTAAAGTCTGCGATAGCGTGAGCAGCTTGGTTTTCGTTGATTTTTTTAGTGTCGCCACTCGAAAAATCATGGAGGAATAAATCGGTATCGTTGGTTGTCACAGGCTTTATCAAGCCCATGTATTGCTTATTATTAGAAATGCCATTGAACGAATAAGCCTCATCATTTTGATAAATCATGTTGGAACTCATATCCGTAATATTCATCTCATATACATCCGTTAGGCGGGCATCGCGCTTGGTGTAGCCATAATAGAAGCTTTTGCCATCGTGTGCCCAACCGTAGAAACTTGCCCGCGCCCCTTCATCGGGCGTGAGTTCTTGGATAGTGCCATCGGTATTGCGAACGTATAAATGGAAAATTTCATCGCCATTATTATCCATGCGGAAGAGCATGCGCTCATCTTCTGGAAAGTAGGAAATACCAAATACCGAAGAGCTATCGGACTTGGTGATTTGTATGGGTTCACCGCCAGCTACGGGCTGCTCATAAATGTTATAAATACCCGAACGATTGCTGGTGATTAAAACCTTCGAGCGATCAGGTGAAAAGCTACCACCAAAGATATTTTCATTGTCCAGAAATTGCTCGATAGTGTAAGCTGGAACTTCCCGAGCGGTATCTTTGGTAGAAGTATCGTCTTGCTTACAAGCCCATGTAAGCGTCAAGGCAAAAGCAAGTAGTGAAAGTATTTTCAAATGTTTCATAATATGGATTTTTTATGCAAGATAGGAAAAATGTGATTTGTGGGTATCCTTATTTGGTTGCGGGTTTAAGCGACTGAATGATGCTTGCTCTACAGCATAGGCAGCACTAGAGGGTAGGCAGGTGGTTTTCTTTGGGGAGTATAAATGCTATGCAGAAGCCTCGAACTTCTGCATAGCTATGTGACATCGCTTAATGTTCTATGAGTATTTGAGTATAGAACTCGCCACTAATATCATCAAAATCATCTATTCTATTAGAAATATCGTGTATCTCTCCTTTGAAGCCAAAGCCTACACGATAAACTGTCTGGTGAGCTGTCTCACTAACTACTTCTATATCCAATAATTCTATTGTATTGTCCTGTGATTTTATAGAAGTGTGATTGCCCATCGTTTTATTTATAGGCAAACCTCCCCCCGATATGTCTCCATGTCTAGTAACGCACATGATATTAACGCTTACATCAAACCCTCTTGTATTATTTGGACTTTTTACTGGTAAGGGAGTTGTTCTACCATTCCATCTAGCTTGTAAATCATCCATCAATTCTTTAAAATCTGTATAAGCATGAGCCAATACTTCCACACTAATTAGAATATCCTCATCATAAGTATAGTCCCCAATGCCCATTACTAATGCTAAACCTTCGATTTCATAAGCAGTACTATCGCGCAAATCAAGCGTAGGCCCCTCTGTGGTGAATACTGTTTGCAAGGAATGTCGTATATTGTAGTCTCCATGTCCTGCCGCTATTACTAGACTATCTGCATTTATTTTCATACGCACATAATCTTTTGTATTTATAAAATGCATAGGGAAGCTAGCATTTTTGTGACAGTTGTGGAGAAATCTTCTATCTTGTCTTGCAGTTGAAGGTTCGCAAGCAATATGGAGAAGCAAAATCATTATCAATGAAAAAAAGAATGGTGTTCTCATTCGTATGTTATATTAACAGTTATAGAATCTTGTTCTTGTGAATTACTACACATATTGATTGCCGTTGCTGTTATGGTAGTGTTTCCTGAGGAAAACCATGTAATGCTAAATGAACCATCTCCATTATCAGAAATACCTCCTATTGTAGGACTCATGCTAATTGAAATTTCAACATTTGGATTGTTTTGTATTATTCCTGAGTACATGTCCCTGTACTTGACTGGATGCTTTCAGGAGCTTCTTATTCCAAGATTTAAATTTTTCTAAAATCTTTTTCATATACTTAGGGGTATTGCAATCTATTTAGTTTCACTATATCTTTACCTAAAGACGGGCAGAAGAGAAATAAATATACTATTTTTTGCCAAATTAGGCAGAAGGAGTGGATAATTTATAAATCAGACTTGTAGGTTCTTACTTTAGACTGTATTTTAGCACCCCTTAGGAACGATGAACAAATAAATTTACATTCTTGACTGTCTCTTTTGCCTCCATTTTTCACTTTGAAACTGGTCAAATATCCAGATATGCTCCCACTTTCAAAGCAAAAACTGGAACCAAAATAGCCCTACTCAAGAATGTAAATTTATTAATTCATCGTTCCTTATTGAAAAATATACTTTTTTGTATAAAAAATAATACATGCAATCCGTAGATATAGAAGCACTGAATCAGCAGATTTACATGGATAGTGCATTCGTGGAACGCCTCAACCACGAAGCAGCTAAAGTAATAGTGGGGCAGCATCACATGATTGAACGGCTGCTGCTAGGACTTTTAGCAAGTGGACACGTGTTATTGGAGGGACTTCCAGGATTGGCAAAGACCCTAGCAATCAAAACGCTCTCTAAAGCGATAAAAGCAGACTTTAACCGTATTCAGTTTACGCCTGATTTATTGCCTGCTGATATTATTGGTACTATGATTTTCAATCCAAGTACTAATGATTTTACGGTGCGAAAAGGTCCGATTTTTGCCAATTTTGTACTAGCAGATGAAATCAACCGTGCGCCTGCCAAAGTACAATCGGCACTATTAGAAGCCATGCAGGAACGCCAAGTCACTATTGGTGGAACGACCTATAAACTGGATGAACCTTTCTTGGTATTGGCAACTCAAAACCCAATTGAGCAAGAAGGTACCTACCAACTTCCCGAAGCGCAAGTAGACCGTTTTATGCTGAAGGTGCTTATTACCTATCCAAATAAGGAAGAGGAGCGCGAAATCATACGACGCAATTTGGGCAGCGCTACTTTTGGGCAAGTGAACCCTGTGGTAGCACCAAGCGAAATTTTGAAAGCGCGGGAATCGGTACGCAAAGTGTATATGGATGAGAAAATCGAACAGTACATCCTAGATATTGTTTTCTCGACCCGCCAACCCGAGCAATATGGCATGGCGGACATGAAACCGCTCATCAATTATGGTGGTTCGCCACGTGCCAGTATCAATTTAGCCTTAGCCTCCAAAGCCTATGCCTTCATGCAGCGCAGAGGCTACGTGATTCCAGAAGATGTACGAAATATCTGCCATGATGTGATGCGTCATCGTATCGGGCTCACCTACGAGGCAGAAGCAGAAAATATCACGCAAGAAGACATCGTTAATAAGATTTTAGATACGGTGGAAGTACCGTAGTAGAAGTGGTATTAGGTATTAGATATTAGGTATTAGGCATGAAAAAGATGTACTTAATACTTAATACCTAATACTTAGTACCCCAATAAAATACCAATGTCTGCATTTCGTTTTTTAGGTTTCCTATTGCTTATATCTATTTTCTTTCTAGCCTGCGAGTCCAATTCAGATGAGCTAACGGCTAGCTATCGTGCCGAAGATGTACAGATAGAGCGCATGGAGGAAGTCGAAATTTTATATAGTGATTCGGCACAAGTGCGCGTGCGCATTACCGCGCCTATGATGCTGCGTTATTTGGAACGTGGCAAAGCTCAACAAGAGTTTCCAGAAGGGGTGCTAGTCGAGTTTATTGATAATTATAATCAAGTGAACGGCTCACTACGTGCGAATTATGGGCAGCGTTTTGAAACTACCCAAAAAGTAGTAGTCCGCGATAGTGTAGTCTGGAAAAGCAATACAGGAGAGCAGCTTGAAACCGCCGAACTCACTTGGAGTGAGCGCGATAGGAAAATCCGTACGAATAAGTTTGTAACCATTACCCGCCCTGATGAAATTATTTATGGGCATGGCTTCGAGGCAGATCAGGATTTTTCGCATGCCCGTATAAGAACCATAAAAGGACGCATACAATTGGATGAGATTAGGGAATAGG
>JAHDCQ010000208.1:6005-9470 GCA_020629845.1 Saprospiraceae bacterium
ACTAAAAAAGCGTCCAAATGGCAAGCTATTTTTGTCCGACTACTTACTTACATCCCAATGATGGCTTATATTTGAACTTCAGAAGTTCAATATGAGAACACCTTTTTACATATGCTTGCTTTGTTGCATCTGGAATATGCAGCTTGTAGCGCAGACCTTATCCACTATTGTATTGGATAGTGTGCCAAAGCATTTGAGTATAGCGCAACAACTTGAAATCTATACGGACGCTACTTGGCAAGCCGACTTCTTGGACATCAACAAGCAAGCTTTTATTCCCTTTTCTAGGCTTCAAGATTTTGATTATAGCAATGCCTATTGGTTGCGGTTTCAAGTGCGGAATAGGAGTGCTGTGCCTTTGACCGCTTATTTCCCTTTGAGTATTCCAGCAGAAAATAGCCTGCGGCGTACCCGCATACCTTTATTTGAAGCCGATTTCTATAAAGTACATGATGACAATCAAAAAACTCGCACTAAAGGAGGACGCTTATCCAATGAGCGTAAAGCCTCTTATACGCCACACAAGCAGTATCTAGAACTCCAATTGCATCCTAATGAATTAGCTACTTACTATCTACGTCTACGCTATGATTGGCGCGAATTTAAGACTACACATCACCTAAAACCCATGCTGATAAGCAAAGCTGAACTCGACCGCCGCGAATTGCTTTATAGCCAAGATTCGGGGCAAACGCGCCATTTTCGCTTTGCATTTCTAGCCATCGCGCTCATGATTAGCTTGATTAATTTGGCACAATTTTGCCTCAATAGAGACAAAGCCTACTTGATGTACGCCACCTATGCGATGGGTTTGTTTTTGCTGTATTTTCTAAAATATGAAGAAGCACTCCCTTTCGATAATCGCTTCTTTTTTGGCAAATTCTTTGGGGAATACTATGATTATTTTGATATTCTTTTTTTCCAATCGGTATTCTTTTCCCAGTTCTTGTTTTATCGCTATTTCTTCCATACTGCCCGTGACTATCCCTTCTTCGACCAGCGTATTGCACTAGGCTTACGGCTGCTTGTTGGCGTTTTTTTGATAGATATATTGAGTTATTTCTTCTTTGGTGGTCATGCTATTTTTGGGTTCATTCACACGCTTTTGCCCTTATTATTATTGCCCTATATCTTGTACCTAATTTACATTGCCTATACCATCCAAACCCGCTTGTCTGCTATTATCGTGACAGGCTCTTTGATTTTGATTTTGTTGTCTTCACTCGGCATTGTGGCACAATTTTTTTCAAAAAATCTACTCCAGCAACTTCCTGCTTTTTTCCACGAGCCTGACAACTACTCTCCTATAGGTGCTATTATCGAATTTATTCTCTTTTCGGTCGCCTTAGGGTATAGAGTAGGTGTGGTGGAAAGTCGAAATATGGAACTTGAAAATGCCAAACAAATTGCAGAACTCCGCAAGCAACTCTATACCAATATTACCCATGAGTTTCGCACACCGCTTACGCTGATTATTTCACCTTTGCAGGAAATGATAGCAGGTCGCTTTAAGGGCAATATGCAGCAATATCAGAAAATTATGTTGCGTAATGCGGAGCGATTGTTACAACTCATTAATCAACTCTTGGACTTATCAAAACTAGAAGCTGGCGAATTGCGAGTACAAGCTAGTGAAAGCGATGTCGTACAGTTTACACGCGCCATCGCGATGTCTTTTGAAAGCCTTGCACTACGAAAGCAAATTGACTTTCAGTTGGATTTATCCCCTAACCCAATTCCAGCTTGGTTCGATAGGGATAAAATGGAAAAAGTCCTGACTAATTTGCTATCTAATGCTTTTAAATTTACTTCCGAAGAAGGGCGTATTCGAGTACTAGTGCGTCAGCAAGAAAAGCAAGTGCACATAAGCGTTGAAGATAATGGTATAGGCATTCCTGCGGAGCAATTGCCTCATATTTTTAAGCGATTTTATCAAGTAGAGCAGCCTTCGATGCGCCAATTGGAAGGTTCAGGTGTAGGTTTGGCACTTACGCGCGAAATAGTGGAGCTGCACGGAGGAACTATTCATGTGCAGAGCAAAGAAAATGAAGGCAGCCGTTTCGATTTGTATTTTCCAATAGATGGCCTGCAATTTTCAGCGCAGGAAAAAATACAAGCTACTAGACCTACAAAGACGGTAGCAACAGCAAAGACAAGCCTGCCTCACATTCCAGATTTCACTTCTAATAATAGCCGTATTTTGCTAGTAGTAGAGGATAATGCCGATGTACGCCGCTATGTGGTGGAACAACTGCAAGACCGCTACCAAGTGCTGGAAGCCGAGCATGGAAAAGCAGGTTTGGAGCTGGCTCTAACGCATATTCCAGACCTCATCATCTCGGATGTGATGATGCCCGAAATGGATGGTATTGAGCTTTGTAAACGACTAAAACAAAATGAAAAAACCAGCCATATTCCCATCATTATACTGACGGCAAAGGCGGACAGAACCGATCGCTTAGAAGGTCTACAAATCGGAGCGGATGACTATCTTACAAAGCCATTTGATTCAGAAGAATTACAGCTACGCGCCACTAATTTGGTGCAACAGCGACAGCAACTCATTGAACGTTTTAGCAAAATAGGTTCGGTAGCGATACGTCCTGTAAAGCCCGTTTCGCCAGAGGAAATTTTCTTACAAAAAGCAGTAAAAATTGTACGCGAACGTATGGAAGATGAGGAATTCGGGGTAGTAGAACTTGCCGATGCCTTATTGATGAGTCGGCATCAATTGCACCGCAAAATTAAGGCTTTAACCGATAAGTCACCAAGTGTATTTATCCGAAGCTTACGCCTCCAAGCAGCCAAAGACCTCCTACAACAAGGCGAGTATAACGTATCAGAAGTAGCATTCCGACTCGGTTTTAATAGTTTAGCGTATTTCAGCAAATGTTTTGCCCAAGAGTTTGGACAGCCCCCGAGTGCATTTATTGCTAGTACATGAGTAAAGTAGTTTAATGCGATAATGTGTCAATGCTACAATGCTACAATGTGATAATGTTGAAATGATACAATATGAATATTTCAATATTATCACATTATCACATTATCACATTATCACATTATCACATTATCGCATTACCCCGTTCTATTCTACAATTTCTAATATGGAACTAAAATGCACAAATTGATTAGGGAATTTTTGCATCATTTCTACCTCCATATTCGCTTCATGCTCTATCTGGAAATGCTGAAAAGCTGGAATATCCGTGCATAAATACTGCACGGCATAGGTGAAGCCATCCGTTTCATCCGTACCTAACAATTTACAAATACGATGTCCTGCAAAACCGCCTAAGCGTTTCATTTTTGGGATATACGCGCTGCGCATCCATTGCAGCCAGTCTTCTTGGATATTGCGGTCTATTTTTACCGTTACATTGTATAGTAGCATGTAGTTAGGATTTGGTTTAGGGAATCGGCAAGAAATAACCTACCCATAGTTTGGGTTCGTTATTTTTTCAG
>JAHDCQ010000586.1 GCA_020629845.1 Saprospiraceae bacterium
TGAGTATTTACAAACATTCATCTAGAGTTATTGAAAATGAGACTACTACTATTTATTTGTTGCGTATTAAGCCCTCTACTACAACTAAAAGCACAGACCTTTCCGACCAATCCTATACAAAACAATGGCGACCTCAATAAACGTATCAATTTTGTGTACATGGGCGATGGCTATACGGCTGCACAGCAAAGCAGCTTTGTAAGCAATGCACAAAGCATTAATACTGCTCTATTTACACAATCGCCTTTTTCTAATTATGTGAATTTTTTCAATGCTTATACCATTGAAGTACCTTCTGCACAATCAGGTGCAGATCATCCAGGTTCGGCAAGTGATGAACCCGTACCTAGCCAACCCACACAAAACGTAAATACCTACTTCAACTCTACCTTCGATTACTTCAATATACATCGCTTACTAGTGCCTACTAATGGAAGCGCGATCACTACGGTCTTGATGAATAATCTGCCGCAATACGACCAAGCTTTTATTGTAGTCAATTCGCCTTACTATGGTGGCTCAGGTGGTGCATATGCTACCAGTTCGACAGAGGCGAATGCAGCAGAAGTAGCCATTCACGAAATTGGACATTCCTTTGCAGATTTATCGGATGAATACTGGGCTGGTGATATTTATGCTTTTGAAAATCATAACATGACACGGCAACCCAATCCTTTAGCAGTAAGTTGGAATGAATGGTATGGTGACAATGGCATAGGCATTTATCAGCATTGCTGTGGTGGTAGCTCGTCAAGTTGGTATCGTCCACACCAAAATTGCAAAATGCGTTATCTCGGTTCGCCCTTTTGTGCCGTATGTACACAGCGTATTATTGATGTCATTTATTCCTTAGTCACTCCTGTAGACAATTATACTCCGACTGCTAATACTATACAAGTGAGCTGTGAGTCACTTACCTTCGATTTGGATTTGATATACCCTACTCCAAATACATTAGAAATAGAATGGCTATTAAATAATACCCCTATCGCTAGCAATCTAGAAACCATCAATATAGCTAGTAGTAGTTTAAATAGTGGTGCCAACGCATTAAAAGCGGTGATCACCGATAAAACGGCACTTTCACGCTCCTATCTCCCTCAGGAGGGCTACCAATTTTCAACTACTTGGACGATTATTAATACGCCTTTTATAAGCGTGGATGTGAAGGCACTCTTAAAAGGAGCGATGGGAAGCAGCATCATGAATGACAACCTTCGTACAGCAGGTTTAATTCCCACACAAGAGCCTTTTAGCGCGCTGGGCTATACCTATGTGGGCGGCGGCGGCGAAAGTATAGGCGCAGCAGTACTAAATGTGACGGGTAATAATGCTATCGCGGATTGGGTGATTATAGAACTGCGTGATAAGACCTCTGAAAATACCGTTTTAGCTTCGCGCGCGGCACTTCTCCAACGCGACGGTAATGTGGTGGATTTGGATGGTACTTCACCTGTTGCTTTTGATTGTCAGCCTGTTGATGATTACTATGTAGCCTTGCGCCATCGTAATCATTTGGG
>JAHDCQ010000209.1 GCA_020629845.1 Saprospiraceae bacterium
TAATACCAATCCATGTTCAAAAGTTGTATTATACTGTAGTGCTATATTGTTTTATTGCTGGTCTTCCGTTTGACATGACTATCAATAAGGCAATAAAGCAGTATAGCAATAAAACAACGAACCTTCTATTTTGAACTTTGAAACGCCAAAAAACGCCCATATTTTTTATTCTTTCCGTAGCCGTCTACAAAATCACCTTGCTCATAAATAATTTCGCCACCAACCAACACCTGCTCTACCACACCTTCATTACGATTGACGAGGCGTACATAATTATCAAAAGCTTCGATAGGAGCTTGGGAAACTGCTGCTGTCATTTCAGCAAAACGCGCAGGGTTTAAGATATTGATATCCGCCGTTTTGCCCTCTTCGATATAGCCACAGTCCAGCGAAAACCAATCGGCTTGCTCGCCTGAAAGTCGCCAAATACACTTTTCCATGCTCATCAAAGGGCGATTTTGTTCGATGGACTCTTGTACATTTTTTATCATTTGCAAGGGAAAATCATAAAACGCCATATTATTCAAGTGTGCGCCTGCGTCGGAGAAACTAATGAGGTTATGTGGAAAATTGTAGAGGTGTCCGTATTTTTCCTTGCGGTCGTTGGCAAGGGTAGTTGTCCAGCGTATTTTTTTGTCGTATTTCACTATTAAGTCCAAAAAAGTATCCACAGGATGTTGTCCTTTTTCTTCGGCTATATCATAGAAATTTTTACCAATTAAGGTCTCATCAGGACATTCTAAAATAACTGCCATGCCCAAATCTCGATGCCAGACTTTCGGCGCAAAGCGTTTCTTGATTTCTGCCTTAAACTCCTTGCGAAAAGCCGCGTCTTTTATCAAATCATTGCGTTCTTCCAATCGCTTGGCTAGATGCCGCATCGCTTCTCCCGACGGAAACTCCTCAAACATCACCGAATCCACGCCATCGTAGTAAACGGTGAATGGCACAGGTGGCGACTGCATCCGAAAATCAGCATTCAATAAATTATTGATAACGCGACAACCAAAGCCCACTAAGGGACTTATCCAACGATCCGCGATGAGATCCATCCACGCAATCATGGTGGTTTTCAGCGGTTTCCGAAAAATGCCTGTACTCGTGAACATATAATTTAGGGCATTGACGCGCGTCACGAGGTTGGGTACACCTTGCAAAATTGCGCCGCGCGCTCGTAAGGTGTTGAATAGTACTTTACGCTCCTTCCAAGAGGAATAAAAAGAAGGGGTTTGATGCGACCAATACTTTTCGCCATCCATTTTATCCCAGGGGTTATCCATCGTAGAGAGTCCAATGAACCCCTCATCTAATGCTTCCTCAAGAAGAGTATTCATGCTTGCTTGTTCTTCGGGTGTAGCGGTTTCGTCGCCATTCAGCGAGCGTTCCATGCCCATTACTTTGCTGCGTAAGTCAGAATGCCCTAAAAAGCTAGCGATATTCACGCCCAGGGGTAGGGCATTGAGGTAGTTTTTCCATGCTTTAGGCGTATACCATGTTTTTTCGCGTTCCAGAATAGGCAACATAATTTCTCTTGGAATGGCCTCTACCCGTGTGAAGCAATCTGCTGTATCTTCGGGCGAATTATAAATAGCAGATACCGAACAACTGCCTAAAATAATTGAAGTCACCCCATGCCGTGCCGACTCCTTCAAGCCTGGCGACACCAAGACTTCCGCATCATAATGCGTGTGCGAATCAATGAAACCTGGCACTATCCACTTGCCTTTCGCATCTATTATTCGTGTGCTATTGGGTACATCCATAGCTGCGTTGGAAAGGCGTGTGATTTTGCCGTTTTCTATCAATATATGCTGTACTTGTGCATCCGCGTTGGGCTTTCCAGTATAGACTAAGCCGTTTTTGATGAGTATAGATGTTGCCATATGGTCGTGTTTTATAGGGTAAAGATATTGAATAATGGCTTCACCAAGTTGAAAATTTTACTCGTGACAAGTCATACAATAAGGAAAGACGTATATTTTTGGTTCTCTGGCAAATCCCGTGACGAAGCCGAAGAAAAAGAAATCACAACACTACTTTCTGGACGTTTTTGTGTTTTCTTTTTCTTCGTCCACGGAATTTGTCAGAGAACGATATTTTTTAAAACAGCTTCTTACCTTTATTCAATCTTCAAAATTTGCAATTTATACTCCTTGCGGTCATCTATCCACGCTTGTGGCATGGTTGTAACTTCTTCTAAGTTAGGTTTTTTCATCAATAGATGATATTTTTTACCCGTCTGTGTTAGGAAGCCATTTTCTATTGTTGCAGGGGCAGTAAAATTGGAGTTATTGATTTGCTCAAATAGATTTTGAGGATTATTTTTCCATTGTTGTGTAATGCTATTGCTGCTTTGTGCCTGCACATTTATGTATGTCATACTCAAAATACATAAGCCAGTAAAGAATTGTATTATATGCTTCATAATGTGTAATTTTTTACTAGAACGCATAAGTAGTTCTTTATGTCTATTTGAAATGGAAATTAACTTGTTAAGTTTTTACGTTCTTTGACAATTTGGTCAAGTCTATTTTTTGCAAAATGAGTTAGTGTAACGGTCGAACTTTTGTAAAAAAGAGACTTGATTCATCACCAAAATTGCCAGAGAACCAATTTTTAATGCTGCGTATGCGATGAATTGGTGGGAGATGTGAAACGATTAAATTCTTTATCTTTATAAAACAGCTTCTAAATTTGCTTGATGCACTAGATATATTCACCAAGTTGCGTAGGTAGGGTTGATAGAACTTAGCTCAGTAGTTGCCTAAAATAAAAAGAGCAAGGGCTTAACCCTTGCTTCAAATAATAGAGTACGTAAGTCAACTAAAGTAGCTGTAATAAGGAGTGAAAAATTCTTCTGGTCTTTAGTAGCCCAGGAGAAAGTAGTATGCTTTTTTAATTTCGCTGAAGCAAAGGTAACACACCACTTCTAAGGCAAAAAGGACAAGCAGAGGCTTAATGGGAGCAATAGATATTAAACAAAATTCATATCTATTTTTGTATATATAGCTAATATTCAATAGTTTACTTTTAAACATCTTGGTATTTTATGCCACCTAAAATACCAACACCTTGAGCAATTATTGCCCAAGGTGTCTTCTTAAATCGGTATTTTATATATGGGATAGCCTCTTTTAGTAGTTTACGTGTCAATAATTATGCTATCCTCGTGAAATTGTCACTTCTGTAATGGGTAGTTGTCGCAAAAAAAATTATGTTCATGGAATAAGCAAAAATTGTCTGTTGCTTTAATTATAGGAATAGATGCACCCTACAAAGTGACACTAGATTTAGGTGTTGGCCATAAATTTCAAAAAAACTTGGTACTTGTTCTCCTCCTAATCCTAATGAAAAAGAGGTGAAAATGTTTCAATTTATAATCCGCTGCTAGTGTCTAGAATGATTGTGTATGTAATAAAAGTATCTCTGTTATTCGTTGTTGTTGATACAATATTAAGGCTTTTATGAGCAGCAAAAAAGCGACAATGACGAAGTGGGGATAAATTGCTAGTAAAGCACCCTTTTTATTCTATAAGTGGTCGAAATAGCCAATTAACGGTTAATAGGTATTTATATACAAAAAGTGTTAAAATTTAATTATTTGTTTTAATTTAAAAACAAATTGTTTTAAATTTGAATTCAAGAGGTTTACATATACATTATAGATGTTTGGTTTTTAGCTAAAAAGTAAAACTGAACAGCTTTTTTATTAAACAAGATGGCTTAAAATATGAACACATCGGGAAACACACTACACTTCTTAAAGCAGCATTGGTTCAAATTTGTGCTAATAGGTATTTTGTTGGTTATCTATTTTAAGAAGGAAATTAGCTTGGGTATTAATTTTAATACACCAAAGCAAGCTGCTAAACAAGCACAAACTGCCGAACCTGAACTAGCCACTTCCACAGAAGAAAAAGCGGCAACTACCACACCAACAGAAAAAACGGATGAGACACCTCAAGTGGAGCAAATGAGCATCAAAGACAAGCTCAACGCGCTTCCATTTTGGCGTACTGATAAGCAAGATAGTCCCGACGCACTACCAGATGTACCTATTGAAGTGCTAGATGAATACATCAATCGCTTCGCGCGCCTAGCTAGAGGCGAAAAAGAAAAACATGGCGTACCTGCTGCTATAGTATTGGCGAGTGCAATGCTACAAAGCCAACTAGGGCAAAACTCGCTGTCCCAGTCGGCGCATAATCATTTTCGTTTAAAATGTACAGAAGACTGGAAAGGCGAACTTTCTTGGCATCAGGGACAATGCTACAGAGTATATGATAAAGCTTGGACGAGTTTTCGTGACTATAGTCTTTTCCTCACCACTGGAGCGAATGCAAAATTAGCCGCACTATCGCCTACGGACTATAAGGCTTGGGCAGATGCTATAGAAGCAAGCGACTTTTTTGAGCAGAAACAGCTTTCTAAAAAACTCCTTCAAATTATTGAAAAATATAACTTACAACAGCTTGATGTGTGAGAAGCTGTTTTGCAACCTATGGTTGTAAAACAGCCTCTGAGTACATAGGCGGTTTTTTGACTCACGTGCTGATGAGAAAAGGAGGTTATACGAGTTCAAAGGGTTTTTCTGTAAAAATTGATTACGCCTTAAATTCGGTACTCTTTCAAGCGTTTTTGTTGAAATTGATGATATTGTTGAGACTGTTGAATAGGGAAAAATCAACAATTTCAACGTTTTCAACAGCTTCAACAAGCATTTACTGTTTTACAGGAAAATTCTTTACGAGTTCATATGTTCGCCAACTTAAGTAGTCGAGTGTAAATAGTTTCCGCTACTATTGGCTGCTTTTTCTGAATGGCAGCGTTAAAAATGATGACCAGCCAAGGAGGATGCTAATAATTTTTGCCTTGCCCTTCAAAAAAATCAACTCAATAGCAACAGGAAATTATTTACACTCGACTACTTAATACGACTCAAATACCTACTTTTAAGCCCAAAAAAAAACAAATATGCTCACTTTAGCACAAGAAGCAGAACAACGACGACGTGAAATAGAAGCAGCGCGCAATCTTCCTACTGATCTCATTGCGCGGGCAAAAGCCGAGGGCTTGGTACGCATGTGGACTGCCAAAGCCTATGGTGGTTTACAATTGAGTGTGCGCGAAACAATGCAACGCCTACAACCGATTGCTTACCACAATGCATCCTTGGCGTGGGTGCTGGCTGTGACGAATTGCAGTTCCTTGTTTTCGGGCTATTTTCCTAGTGAAATGGCAACTCAACTATATAGTGATAAAAACGCTATGATTGGTGGTTTCGCTGGACCAGTAGGCGTGGCACAAATTACAGACGGCGGCATCCAAGTAAGTGGGCAATGGTCGTGGGGTTCAGGAATTCGGCATTGTAGTCATATTGTTGGTGGCGCGCGGTTTATGCAGGGCGAACAAATGGTGGGCGCAGCACTTGCTTTCTTTCTGCCCGAAGAAATTGAGCTAGAAGATAATTGGCACGTCGTGGGACTGAAAGGTACGAATAGCATTAACTATCGTGCAGAAAATGTATTTATTCCCAATGGGCGTTGGTCGTTTTTCCCACTTTCCGAAGCACAAATTGACGCGCCCTTATATCGGTTTTCTTCTCTAGGAGCTTTATCGCTTTCGGTAGCCGTGGTTGGGCTTGGTTTGGCGGAGCGGGCAGTACATGAAATTCAAGCAATTGCACAAGCAAAAAGTCCTATGGGGCAAGGCAAACCGCTTGCAAAACGCTCCGTATCCCAGCAAGCAATTGGGAAAATATATGGCAATTATTGGGGGGCTCATAGTTTGTTTTACAATACTATAGCTAAGGCAGAAGCCGAAGCTGCAAAAGGAGCATGTAGTGCCGAAACCAAAGCTGCGATTCGTTTGGCCGCTTGCCACACTACCCATTTAGCAAAGGAAGTAGTGCAAGAAGCCTATCGCATAGCAGGTGGTTCTGCGGTTTGGGAAGCGGGTAAGTTAGAAGAGTTGCACCGCGATATGCATGTGGTTAGCCAACATGCTATGGTAGCAGATGCGAATTATCGCACCGCAGGAGCCGTTTTTTTAGGGAATAGAGTACCTGAGTTTTTGTTATAGTTCCTGGAGAATCATAATTGTTAATACAATAATAAAACTCCTTGTCAGCAAACTATCTTAAGCAATGCTGGGTTTGATTAGGGCGTTTTATAAATACTCAATGAGTGAATATTTAAATGATTGAATGAGCGAATGGAGTCTATACTTATTCAATCACTCATTGAGTACTTAGGGCGTTTTTGATGTACGAGTTAGAGGTAAATTCATATTTAGAAGGATAATGAAACAACTAATCGGAATAATAGTCGCTTTGTGTTTTTTGTTGCCAAATGCAGATGCCCAAAAAACAGGGCGTATGATGATAGATGGGCAAATGGTGAAATTTCTGGTGGATGAACAGGGAGATACCCTTATTATAGCAGATTTGGATGATGTTTCCATCTCTTCACCGCGCAAGTTTAGCAGTCGCGCGGAATATTTGCGCTACTTGCAATACAAACGTTATGCCTTGAAGGTTTATCCTTACGCAAATGAGGCTGTCCGAATTTTCCGAGAAGCAGAAGAGGAAACAGTAGGGCTTTCTAAAAGCAAGCGCAAAAAATATATGCGCAAAAAAACCAAAGAACTCAAAAAAGAATTTGAAGACCCCCTGCGAAAACTCACCAAAACACAAGGGCGCATACTCGTGAAGATGATAGAAAAAGAACTAGATACCCCGATGTATGAGCTGATAAAAGGCATACGCGGTACCATGACGGCGAGCTATTGGAATACGCTTTCTAAATTTTATGGACATCGGCTGAAAGAAAAATACCAATCAGGAGAAGACCCTATACTTGATGCGGTATTGAATGATTTGAAATTGGAGTATCATTAATTGCTTGCTTCCTAACCTGGCGAAGCCAGTACCATAATTTTGAATTTTGAATGTGACAATTTTGAATAAATTATACGCATTCAAATTACAAGTCTTGCCATTTTTACGCAAGACTTGACTACTTAGATAACTGCCATAGAAGTCAGATTTGTTGCATCTACTAGTGTCATAAAACCTGACTTCTGAAAATAAAATGCTCGGAGTTCATCTGTCTATCTACTTACAGGAATTATTTGGCTAGGACAAACCCCACTCTAAAGGGAAGGTAAGATAGCAGCAGCTCCTACTTCGCCTGTGCGAATACGAATGACATGGTCAATGTCATAAATAGCAATTTTACCATCTCCAACTTCTCCTGTACGTCCCTTTTCTACAAGTATTTTAATTACTTCTTCCACCCGCTCCTGTACTACCATGATTTCTAGTTTTAGTCGGGCAATACGGTGCGAATTAAAGGCATTTCCCCGATATGTAAGCTGCTCTCCGCGCTCTAAACCTAAGCCTTCTACTTGTGTCATAGTGAAGAAATTGACCCCTATGCCAGCGAGTCCATCCCGAATTTCATCAAATTTGGAAAGTCTGATAATTGCTTCAATTTTTTTCATAGTCAATGTTTAAAGATTTTGTTTTCCGAATATTTGGTGAAACATGTATTGTGTTTCTTATAAATATTTTGAAAAAATAATATGACAAAAAATTAAGAACTCTTTTTGAAATGAATAAAAATATTATACGGAATGATTCCATATGCATTCATTACGCTTGATGTAAGTTTGCTATTTGAATTTAGGAAAAGCTATGAAAGAAAGATTATCTATCTTATGAGGAAGATACAGTTTGTAAAACTATCATTCTACTTGGGTTAAGAAGCCGTTTTATCAATTGGCGATGCTTTTGAATAAGCATTCAAAGCGGTAACGTACAAACGAGACAGTCAAGAATGTACGTTTATTTGTTTATCGTTCCTTGGCTAAAGTCGAGCTACGTATATTCCAAATACTTATCCGTCATCGGACTATATTTTAAGGAAAAAGTATCTCGCAGATAATTTTGATAGACTTTCCAGGGGGCTTTAGAGCCTTGCTTTGGTAGTATGGAAAGTGCGCGCTGCACATAGCCCGAATTGAAGTCTAAGAGCGGCTCACTTGCGAAAACACTGCTATCAAATCGGGGCGTGATGGTAGCATATTGATGCTTGTCCATGTGGTTTAAAATACGTGCTACAAAGTGGCAATTCAAATCGCACTTGAGTGTCCAAGAAGCATTGGTATAGCCAATGGCAAAGGCAAAATTGGGTATATCACTAAACATAACTCCCCGATAGGCATGCAGTTGGCTGCTGTCAATAAGTTGTCCATCTACCCGAAATTGCATACCACCGAGCAATTGTACTTGCAAGCCCGTTGCTGTAATGATGAGGTCAGCTTCTAGTTCCTTACCCGAATCTAGAAGTATGCCAGTAGGCGTAAATTCTTTAATCGTATCCGTTACGATAGCGGCTTTTTCTTCCTTGATGGCATCAAATAAATCATTGTCGGGAATGAGGCAAAGCCGTTGGTCCCAGGGGTCGTATTTCGGATTGAAGTGCTTGTCTAGATACTTATCTCCCAATTCCCGTTTCACGCCGCCTTTTAGTGTACGTCGCATGAAATCGGGCCACCGACGGGATACTTTATAAAGCAGTAGACTCATCAGAATATTCTTCCAACGCGTCAGTCCATGCGCCCAACGGTTTGGGAATATGCGCCTCAGAAAATTGGCTAAAGCATCCTCGCTTGGCAGATTCATGATGTAGGTAGGGGAGCGTTGCAACATGGTGACATGCGCTGCTTTTTTGGACATTTCGGGTACTAGCGTGACGGCTGTCGCTCCGCTTCCAATGACCACGACTTTTTGGTCACTGTAGTCTAAACTCGTATCCCATTCCTGCGGATGTATTATCGTACCATTGAAGGCATCACTCTTTGGAAAGGCTGGTTTATAGCCTTGCTGATAATTATAATAGCCGCAGCAAGTGAAAAGGAAATTGCACTTGATATACTGATATGGCACGGCTTCGTGTGTTGCAATTTGTAGTGTCCAACACTGTTCCTCCGATGACCAATTGGCATCTATGACTTTGTGGTTGTATTGTATTTTTTTATCAATACCAAACTTACGCGCAGTTTCATGGATATATTCCAAAATAGACGGCCCATCAGCGATGGCTTTAGGGTCTTTCCATGGATTAAATGCAAAACCAAGTGTATACATATCCGAATCGGAGCGAATGCCAGGATATTTGAACAAATCCCAAGTGCCGCCCATCGCGGAGCGTCCTTCTAGCACCACATAATCTCTATCAGGGCATTTATCTTGAATATGATAAGCTGCTCCAATGCCTGATAAACCTGCTCCTACAATCACGACATCGTAAGTGGGTATTGCTTCCATGATAATTATTTTTGAATTACAAATTTTGAATTTTGAATGCCTGAATTTTTTT
>JAHDCQ010000210.1 GCA_020629845.1 Saprospiraceae bacterium
TCTCTGTTCTCTCAGTCCAAAAGGACGGTCTCTCTTCTCTCTTCTAAATAGTTACTATTTTTTTTAATTTATTCGATTCTATACTAATCTAGGACAGTTCAAGTGTTTATTTTCAATGAAATAAATATGCTTGTAGCCTATAAATAAAGTTTTATAGCTGTTACTTTTCTTCTTTTTCTGTAAAATTTAATGGTCTCAAATTAGTCAGAAATGATTAAAAATCCCATTTTGGGACTATTTTAAATTTAATTATTATTTTTAAAAGTTAAAATTAAGTTAAAAAAACAACGCAAAGTCTTTTCTTAATATACCTTTGTAGCAAGACATTTCTATTTACTAAAGGCGTTATGGAAGGTTTAATATGAAAAGACAAGTAATAAATCTATGCTTAATTTTACAGATTAGCACACTAGTAGCTCAAACCCCTAAGAAATTTTCAGAGTTTCATTGTCCTGCTGCTCAAGCACATGCAATAGTTAGAACAACTGACAAAAACTATGCAAAAGAACAGGAGGAATTTGAACAATATTATCAAAAGTATATCCAAAATCTAGACAACCCTCATGCAAAAAGTGGTACTGTATATACCATTCCTACCGTTGTTCATATTGTACATAATTGTGCAGAAATAGGAAGTACTAATAATCCTAGCGATGAGCAAATAAGATCAATAATGGATGAGGTAAATTTACGACTCAGCCACACCCATCCAACAGCAAATTCATATAGCAATCCAAATTATGGGGCAGATACAGAGATTGAACTCTGCCTAGCTAATGTAGACCCTTATGGAAATTACACAACAGGCATTGTCCGACACGCAGATAGCGAGCATCATATTGGAGGTTATTTAGCACTTGGTCAGGCTTATGCGGCTAATTATCGTTGGGATAGAACGAAGTACTTCAATGTTTTCGTAGCTACCAATATAACAGATGCGTCAGGCGTATATCTAGGAGGCTCAAGTACTGATTTCATTATTTGTGATGCTGCTGCTTTTGACCCTGGCTTAGTAATGCACGAAGCTGGGCATTATTTCTCCTTGCGGCATACCTTCGATGATTGCGGCAATGGCAATTGTCTATTAGAAGGAGACTTTGTCTGCGATACGCCTCCTAAAGTAGGTTCTGGATTCAATGGCGGCACCTGTGGTTCTCCCGCCAATAGCTGCACGAGCGACGAAGAAGATGCAACTACTAATAATCCTTATCGTTCTACAGATTTGGGAGGAATGGGTGATCAAGCAGATATGGTAAGCAACTATATGGACTATACGAGCAGTTGTTGGGACGCGCTTACTTTTGGACAAAAAAATAGAATGCGTGCTAATATTGCCACCAAAAGAATGTCCTTAGTGAACCACGCTGCTATTGCATGTGGAACAGTCACATTGCCTTCGCAAGACGTAGTGGTATTAAAAATAACGACAAGCGTAGCCGATTGTGCAGATTTTTTCAGCTCTAGTGTACAATTTCAAAATAATGGCACGAGCAATTTAACGAATGTAACTATCCAGGTGCAGAATGCAAATACCACTAGAAGCGTAAATTGGACAGGCAATCTTGCCCCTAGTGCTACTGCAACTGTAAATATACCAGATATTGATTTAGTGAGCGGTGTAAATACAATTACAGCAACAGCTTCAGCTCCTAATGGTAGTACAGATGGCTTCCTAGATAACAATACTGCTTGTACAACTATAGCCTATGCTTCTGCAAAGGGCTTGGCACTTCCTTTTTCCGATGATTTTTCAGACTGCACTTTAAATTCATTCTATTCCCTAGATAATGGAGACGATGTAGAATGGTCGTTATCCAATTATAGCACACCTGCTGGTCTATCCAGTTGCTACGATTGTTATGCACGTGTATTGGGTTTTGCTACACCTGCTGAAACTACACAGTTTTGTCTTCCAAAATTGGATTTTAGTGCTGCTAATGCTCCTAGAATTCAATTTTTGCTCGGGCATATCCCGCGTTATACCTTTATCACCAATAGTCTGAGTATGAAAGTATCCTCCGACTGTGGTACACCTTCTACTGTCTGGACGGCTGCTGCATTAGAATTAGCTACCAATTCACCCGCTAATTACAGTCCTAATTCGGCCTATTTATACCCTACTTGCTCGGAAATGTTAGAATTGGAAGTGGACTTATCCGCTTTTGCTAATTTGACCAATGTCGAAATCTGTTTTGAAGCCAATGGACGTTGGTATAGCCCGCTTATATTAGATGAACTTAATGTGAGTGATGCGCCCATTAGCAAGCAACTTGCCATAAAAACAATGCTCAATGGACCTTATAATAGCAACACGGGCTTGATGGACGCAAATCTTCGCACAAGTGATGAATTTCCGTTGACTGAACCCTATAGCGACATGGGATACAAATTTAATAGTAAAGATGGCGGTGGTGAAACTATAGATAGCAGCGTACTTGAGCAAGATAATGAAAATGCTATTGTAGATTGGATAGTAGTAGAACTCCGAAGTGCGAGTACCCCTGCGACTATTGTAGATGCAAGGGCAGCATTGATACAGCGCGACGGAGATGTGGTAGGCGTAGATGGCATTTCTCCTTTGGATATAAGTACGGTCACAAGTGGGGATTATTATATAGCCATTCGGCATCGAAACCATTTAGGTGCAATGTCTTTGGTGAATATTCAGTAGGTTTTACTTCCGCGTTTTGCAAGCTTTGTATTTCTTTGCTGAAAATTCATAAAGCAATGAGAATACACATTATAGGTGGAGGTATCATCGGTTTGTGTTCAGCTTGGTATTTGCGACAAGCAGGTTTTGATATTACAGTAGTAGATAAAACGAATCTGACAGAAGGCTGCTCCTATGGCAATGCTGGTATGATAGTTCCTAGTCATTTCATGCCACTTGCAAGCCCCGGCGTGATAGCGAAGGGTGTGCGTTGGTTATTCGACGCTAAGAGTCCGTTTTTCATAAAACCTCGTGTGAATGCGGAACTCTTGCAGTGGCTATGGCAATTTTATCGTTCTTGCTCCACCCAAAATGTAGCACAGGCCACTCCTGTACTTTATGCTTATAATGCTTGGAGTCGCTTGCTGTATAAAAACTTCGCTAATCTAGAAGGCTTCCAGTTTTGCTTTGAAGAAAAAGGGCTACTAATGCTTTCTAAAACTGCAAAAGCTCACCAAGAAGAAATAGAACTCGCTGAAAAAGCCCACGAACTAGGCATGAAAACGCAAATTCTTTCTGCGACTGAAGCGGAAGCACTCGAAGGTGTTGCATTGGATGTAGCAGGTGGTGTGTTCTATCCTAGTGATGCCCACTTATACCCTAATCTATTCATGCAAGAAATCATTCATCACCTTCAACAAGAAGGCGTAGAGTTTCTGACAGGAAAAGCGGTTATAGATTTTGACAATCAAAAAGAAAAACTAAGTCATATTGTACTGGAAGATGGTGAAAAAGTGCCAGTACAACACCTACTTATTGCTGCGGGAAGTTGGTCGGCTAAAGTATTACAAAAACTCGGTCTAAAAATTTTATTGCAGGATGGAAAAGGCTATTCCGTCACCCTATCCAAGCCTAGTACGCGTCCTGCTATTCCTACTATTTTGGGGGAAGCGAAGGTCGCTGTTACGCCTATGGGCGAAGATTTACGTATTGGTGGCACGTTAGAAATCAGCAATTTATCGAGTAAAATTAATCGAAATCGTTTGGCAGGTATTTTAGAAAGTATACCCAAGTATTTTCCAGATATTGAGCTTGCTATGCCTGATTTAAAGACAGTTTGGCATGGCTTCCGACCGTGTACACCCGATGGATTGCCTTATATCGGACATGCTAAAAAATACAAAAACCTCACCATCGCTACAGGACACGCCATGATGGGCATGAGCCTTGGCCCTGCCACAGGCAAACTCGTAGCAGAAATAATGCAAGATAAAAAAACGAGCATTCCAATAGATTTATTTATGCCAGAACGGTTTTGAACGAGAACATTATCATTCCTTATTGGTTAAACATCAAAACAAAGCTATGTCAGAGCAGAAAGAATCTTTTATCAACCCCATTGACAAGGATAAAGTGGCAGAAAATCCACATTTACTACCCTACGCGCACACGGTGGGTGGCGCGGTTATCAAGCCTATTGATAAGGGACGCGTAAAAGGACTAGCTGTATCTGCCATGCACGAACAAACCAATATGCAACTCGATCAAATACGGACGCAAGTCGAATTGCTCATGACACAAGCACAAGCCATTCACGACCGCGTCCGTATTTCAGAAGATATTTATCAAGCAGAAGTAAGTTTTAAACCACTCATCGGACATATTTATCACCTTTATGAACGAAAAAATGGCAAAAAACTCCTCTCTATGGTTGCCCCTGACGAATGGGGACGTACCTCTACCCTAGCCTTTGTAGCAAGCGTACAACTACTTGCTGACCATACTTGGGATATACTTGATTAGAGCAAGGCGAATTATGAAGCATTCATCACCGACTCCTGACGGTCAATAGACTCTTGGTGAATTGCTTTATAGACATTGGTAATAAAATCTTCACTCAAGCCCGTTTTGCCTGCTTTTCCAAGTGCTGCCCCTAGTATTTCTTGCCAACGATGTTCTTGCAAAATCGCTATATTATTATCCCTCTTATACGTTCCTATCCTATCCGCTACTGCCATGCGGCGACCTAATAAATCCCAGAGTTCGCTATCCAACTCATTGATTTCGCTCCGCAGATGCTCCATACTATTGTGAAACGCTGCGCTATCTGTACTCGTTTGGCGCAGAACGATGGCATTCATTAATTCTTGGAAGCGATCGGGCGTAATTTGCTGCTTGGCATCGCTCCAAGCTTCGTCAGGATTCGGATGAACTTCGGTCATTACGCCATCAAAATTCAAATCGAATGCCTTCTGTGCCACCGCTTGTAGCGTATCGCGTCGCCCGCAGATATGGCTATTATCACAAATGATTTGGATGTCAGGAAATTGACTTTTTAAATCAATTGGAATTTGCCAACGCGGGACATTTCTATAATTAGAATCACCAAAAAAGGAAAATCCACGATGAATCACGCCTATGCGTGTAATACCTGCATTATAAATACGCTCAATCGCCCCCATCCAAAGTTTCAAGTCTGGATTGATAGGATTTTTTACTAGTACAGGAATGTCCACCCCTTTCAAGGCATCCGCTACTTCTTGCACCGCAAAAGGATTTACCGTCGTACGCGCCCCCAGCCATAGCACATCAACTCCGTACTTAAGTGCTTCAAAAACGTGCATGGTTTTGGCTACTTCGGTAGTCGTTTTCAAGCCTGTTTCTTGCTTCACTTGCTTAAGCCATTTCAGCCCAATTGTACCTACGCCTTCAAAAGAATTCGGGCGCGTGCGTGGCTTCCAAATACCTGCGCGAAATAGGTCAATATTTTGCTTTGCCAAAGCCTTCGCTGTATCCATTACTTGCTGCTCCGACTCTGCACTACACGGCCCTGCTATGACAATTGGGCCGTCTTTTTTAATAATTGGTTGGATGTTCATTTTTAATAGTATTAGGTACTAGGTATTAGGTATTAGGTACAAGTCGCTTTTGACTTAATACCTGATACTTAATACCTAATACAGATTCTATTTAAGTATTTTCCGAATATGATTTGCTTCTTCCATTAATTCATAAATCTCCTCGAATTTACGTTTCAAAAGTAAGGTTCTGAATCGTGCGAGGGTGTTGATATGTTCGTCGAGTACATCGAGTACATTATCGCGGTTTTGCCTAAAAATCGGCATCCACATATCGGGCGAACTTTTAGCAAGACGCACCGTAGAGCCAAAACCACTACTCGCCAACTCAAAGATGCGCTCCTCGTCGCGCTCTTTTTCTAGCACCGTAAGCGCAAGCGCGAAGGAAGTGAGATGTGAAATATGCGATACATAAGCGGTATGCACATCATGCGCCTGAGCATCTAAGTAGGTGATATTCATTGGAATGGAGCGGTACATTTGTTCTACCAATTTTAGCGCATCTTTATCGCTCTTTTCTGCATCGCAGACAACAGTATATTTGTTATCATACAGATTCGGAATTGCCGCTTCGATTCCTGAATATTCCGTACCAGCCATTGGATGTGTGGCTACTAAGCGTCCGCGCTTGGGGTGCGAATTAATTTTGCTTAATAAGGACTCCTTCGTCGAGCCGACATCCATTACTACTTGCTGCTCTACTTCATCTAGGATTTGTGGTAGCAGGTTCAGCATCACATCCACAGGTGTGGCGAGTATCACCAAATCTGCTTGCGCTACCGCTTCCTTTAGCGGCAAAGCTTCATCTATAATTCTTCGACGAAGGGCTTTGTGTTCGCTTTCTTCTAGCGCATCTACGCCTATAATCGTATCCGCAAAGCCATTTTCTTTTAAGCTAATGGCTAATGAACCGCCAATTAAGCCCAAGCCGATTATCGTTACTTTCATTTATTGATTTTTTGAACCATATAAGGCATATAAGGACACATAAGAAAAAACCTTATAGAACTTATGATTCAAAGATTTAACAAACTAACTCCTTCACATGCACTCGCTTAATTGCCTCCTCGAAAACCTCGACAGAACTACAAAGCGAGGCGCGAATATAGCGATTCCCTTGTGAGCCAAAAATACCGCCTGGCGTAATAAAGACATTTGCACCATATAGGATTTCATCCGAAAGTTCGTAACAATCTTTATAGTGGTCTGGAATTTTTGCCCACACAAACATGCCTACTTGCCCTGTATGATAGGTGCAGCCGAGTTTATCCATTAGTTCAAATACTTTTTCACGACGTTCGCTATAAATCGAATTGTTGTTAGTGTACCATTCTTTTGGACTTTGAAGTGCTTTCACAGCCGCTAATTGTGCTGGCTTAAACATCCCCGAATCCATATTCGATTTGAAGCGCAAAATGGTTTGAATATACTCCGCTTTACCCGCTAACATTCCAATACGCCAGCCCGCCATATTGTGCGATTTGCTCAAAGAGTTGAGTTCCAAAGCTACCTCTTTCGCACCTTCTACTGCAAGCAAACTAATTGGATTATCATTCAGAATAAAGCTATATGGATTATCATTCACTACCAAAATATGGTGTCGTTTTGCAAAAGCAATCAATCGCTCGAAGAACGCCAAACTTGCCGCTGTGCCTGTAGGCATATTTGGATAATTCACCCACATTATTTTTACTTTCGACAAATCATGTTGCTCTAAGGCTTCCAAATCAGGTAGCCAATTTGTCGCTTCCGAAAGCTCATATTCAATAATGCTTGCGCCTGTCATATTTGCTACCGTTCGATAGGCAGGATAGCCAGGATTTGGAATCAGAACGCTATCGCCTTCCTCCAAATAGGTCATCGAAATATGCATAATGCCTTCCTTAGAACCTATAAGTGGTAGAATTTCGTCCGTAGGATTTAAATCCACATTGAAGTGTAGCGCATACCAATCTGCGAAGGCTTTGCGTAACTCAGGTAAACCTGAATAACTTTGATAAGCATGATTTGCTATATCATCGCTTTGCTGATGTAGCTCCTCAATTACACTTGGCGGAGGTGCTAAGTCAGGACTACCAATACCTAGATTTAGTACATTTTTGCCTTCCGCATTCATCTGACGTATCTCTCGCAATTTTGTCGAGAAATAATACTCTTTTACTTGACCTAATCGCTTTGCTGTTTTGAACATCATAGTATTAGTATTCATAGTGCATTCCTTTTTGGTAAATGCCCATTATTTTCAATTCTCTTGTCAAAGGCTTCATAGCAGCTAAGGCTTGCTCATGTTTATAATCGCCATCCATCACAAAATCCACGAAAAAGCGATATTCCCACGGACGACCAAGTATTGGCGCAGATTGAATTTTAGTCAAATTGGCATTATAAGCAGCCAATACATTTAAAATTTTCTGCAGACTTCCTACTTCATGCTTAGTGGAAAAACAAAGGCTAATTTTATCTGCATCTTCGGGAAAAGTTTGCCCATTATCGGGTTTTAGCACAAGAAAGCGTGTATAATTCTTCTTATTGGTTTCTATGCCTTCACCTATGATTTCTAATTCGTACAAGTCTGCTGCTAAAGTGCTGGCAATTGCCCCAATATGCGTCCAATTATTGGTACGGACATCACGCGCACTCAGGGCAGTATCAGCAGTTTCTATTAGGCGGATATGTGGATATTTTCGCAAAAATTCTCGGCATTGTGCAATTGCCATATAGTGCGAATGCACTTCTTGTAAATCTTCGATTTTTGTATTGGGCAATACCATAAGGTTTTGTTTAATACGGAGGTAAATTTCGCCTACAATTCGCAGCTTAGAATCATTTAGCAGATTGTAGTTTGACATGATACTACCAGCTACGGTATTTTCAATTGCCATTAGTGCCAAATCAGCCGTTTCGCCTTTCTCTGTCACTTCTACGAGTTCATCAAAAGTATGTGCTGGTACTATTTCTATGTTTTTTTCTCCATGATAGAGTCTTGCTGCTATTTCGTGAAATGCACCTGCATAGCCTTGTATCACTACACGTGGCGAGGCTTGCTGTGCACTTACACTTTCTTCACTTGCTGTCGCTGACTGGATCATTTATTACGTGTTTTGTAAGCTCGACTTTAGCCATTTAAGCAGCACGAGCCGCCATAAAAGCTAAGTGTTTGTAAATAAATGCTTTAATATTTTGACGGTCGCTGTTTTTTAGCGACTGTAAATTAAATTGATAGCTCCATGCCCTGATTCTAACCGAGTGTAGGGCATCAGAGAAAGTAGGCATCTGCTTTTGATACCATGCAGTTGGAAAAGTATGCAACTTTCCCTGTTGGTGAAGGGCATCTGCCCAAATCGTAACGAGACTAAATAAGCCCATCAAAACAGGAGTAGTACGAGCGATGCTCAAATCCGCCCATTGTCTCTGTGTTTCCACTCCCAAATGTGCTCTTACTTCTTCAAAAGTAACTTCTACGCCCCAGCGTTGTGCAAAATATTGGACAATTTCTTGTTCATCCATTTCTAAATTGGTGCAAGCAAGTGCTTTGGTATCTAATTTCCCACTAGGATCTTTGAGTAGCACCCAACGCAGTGTTACTATGGGTTCTCCTGCTCTGTACCACACACTCACACCTGATGTAATGAGCATTTTCTTATCTTTTTCTCCATACCACTCTGAGAATATTACCTCTGTCCAAACGGTATTTTCATCTTCCAGTCGTTCATTTAGAGATATTTGGCGTTGTCCTTTGAGTGGTGGTCTACCTAATGGACGTTTTTCACCTGCTGCATATACTGGCGGCAAATCATATAAAGCAGCATCTTTACGAAAACCAACTATCCAAGTCTGATAATTGCCTGCTTCACTCAACAATTCCATG
>JAHDCQ010000587.1 GCA_020629845.1 Saprospiraceae bacterium
GCATCATTATCGCATTCTATCATTAAATAATTATGGTACTGGCTTTGCCAGCTTAAAGTCCAGCTAAGCTCAAAAATCTGTAAAATATTCCCGTGCCCGTCGCCCGACATTGTCTTGCATATTGGTGGCACCAAATGGGTCATTTCCTTGTATCTCGTTGGGGGCATCTCGATAGAGTTCGATTTCCCATTGCGGATTATTCACTTCGCCTAGCGCGGTGGAATGCAGCAGCACATAATCCCCGCCTGCTAAGCTCGGATTATAGAATAAGAAGCGAATATTCGTCTGATTAGTAGCTGGGAAATCATTATAACTCCAAATTTCATAGGGTGGTGCAGAAGGGTCATCCACTACATTTATCATATCATCAGGGCGACCATATTTTAGGTAAATATTGCCTCTGTCCGTCTCAAAACCATTGCGGAAGCCCGACTTAAACGTATTATCTACTGCTTGCACTACTTTCATGTAAGCAAAGTAGGCTCGTTCGGGCAGATTAGGATTTTCTTGTAGCCAATAATTGAGCAAATAAAGCCGCTTGGCAGAAGTATCCCGACCTTCAATAATAGATACTAGCCTATCCGAATCGCCTAGTTGGGCTTTGGGAAGCAATGCGCGCAAGGAATACTGAATATCTTTCCAGGAAAGCTTATTCACAAATACCTCTTGCTCTTCCAGTATAGCATCAGTTAGTGGGGCATCTTCAATATTCAAATAAGGGTTGCTACGCTGAAAAAAAATAGACTTTTTGCTCTGCAATTGCTCCTTATCATCCCGCACTTCCACTACTAAATGGTAGTTTCCAGAAGGCAAATCTTTAATATTCATACCTAGTAGTACAGGTATCAATGGCGCTGATTGCTTGCTTTTGCTTTTGAGCGCGACGGTTTTTGAGGTATTATTTTCAACGCGCTCTATGAAGTAATTGATGGTCAAAGGTTCAGTTGTTGTCGCGCTATATATTTCGCTATAAAACCACATTTGCTCCGCTTGCTTATTGTAGAAATTGTAGGGTAGAGGCTCTAAGACAAAACCATGCTTAGCAAACGGATGCGTGTCGTCCGTAGCGCGTTGGGCATTCGATAATAGCTGTATATCTGACTGGAGACTCTTGTCTTCTACCGTAAGTGTTGCGCTATAAGTTGCGGTATTTTCTGGCTTGTTATTATCCTTTATTTCTACTGCTAAATCATATGTCCCTGCCTTTAAGCCGAAGCGTTTCATATCCACAAAATCGCGGCGCGTATTTGCCAAAGGACTATTTAAATTATACTTATCAAACTGTACAATTTCATCTCCTTGTTTAAATAAAATCAAGACTTCTACACTCGCCTGAAAAGTATCCTCTTGGGGTATATAGCTTACGGTTTTGCCTGCTAGATGTAGATAGATTTCCACATAGGGCTGTTCGCCTGTACTAAAGCGTGCAAAGGAAATACTAGCATCAATCGCAAAAGTGGTGACGACAATATGTAGCAAGCCGAATAATAGCCATAAACGTTTCATATG
>JAHDCQ010000588.1 GCA_020629845.1 Saprospiraceae bacterium
TTAATACCAGTCCTTTCCACACATGCAATTAGTTGTCAAAACCTTTCAGGGCTTAGAGCAAATTCTAGCTGATGAACTGCGCGCCTTAGGTGCAACACAAATTAAAATCCTACAACGTGCCGTGAGTTGCGTAGGGGACAAACGCTTGATGTATCGAGCAAACTACGAATTGCGGACGGGCTTGCGGGTACTCGTACCCATTACTTCCTTTAAGACGAAGCATGAAAATCACTTCTATAAAAAGGTGAAGGAAGTGGATTGGAGCAAGTACCTCGACTTGGAAAAAACCTTCGCGCTCAATGCCGTAACTTCTTCCAAATACCTCACGCATTCGCGCTACCTCGTACATAAAGCCAAAGATGCCATCCTCGACCAAATGCGCGATCTTGATCCCTTGCGCCGCCGGCCAAGTATTGATACGAGCCGTCCTACTTGGCGATTTCATATCTATATCAATCGGGATAATCTGTGTACGCTCTACCTTGATAGTTCGGATGAAACCCTCTATAAGCGTGGTTATCGCAAGGCGGTAGGTGTCGCACCGATTAGTGAGGTGTTGGCTGCGGGCATGATTGCGCTATCAGGCTGGAAAGCAGATTGCCCTCTTATTGATCCGATGTGTGGCTCTGGCACAATACCGATGGAAGCTGCCATGTATGCGTACAACATACCCGCGCAGTACTTCCGCGAAGAATTTGGCTTTATGCGTTGGGATGATTTTGATGCGGAACTTTGGGAAGAGATAAAAACTACCGCCAATGCCAAGATAAAGGAAAGCGGCCCTGCTATCTTCGGTTCGGATAAGGATGTAGAGGCATTTAAAAACGCACTACTCAATGTAGAAACTGCCGAATTGCATCAAAAAATAGACATCACCTGGAGAGCTATGGCGCGCCGCCATGCACCCGAACCACCTGGCATTATTATCTTCAACCCGCCCTATGATGAGCGGATGCCTGAGGAAGACATCGCGCAATTCTATAAATATATCGGCGATGTGATGAAGCAACACTACACGGGCTACGATGCTTGGATTATTTCCTCCAATCGTACTGCCTTGAAGCATTTGGGCTTGCGTACCTCTAAGAAAATCATCCTTTTCAATGGCCCGCTAGAGTGTCGCTTTCAGCATTATGAACTCTATCGCGGGACGCGGAAGCAAAAAGGAGAGTAGGGGATTTTTGACGTGAATATGCCCTAAATTAGATTTTTCAAAAAGGGAATAGAGGGCGTATAGAAGTATTCTCCTCCTACCAAATCCACACAACCTCCGAAGGAAAAGGCTTGTTGCCCAGCTTTCGTATTCCAGCGTCCTTGCGTGCCATTGTAGAGTAAAGGGTCTTCGCCAATGCCACTCGCCATATCGGGAAAAAAGGTATCCTTTCCCCACTTTAGTAGGGTTTCAAATTGCCGTTTAATATCCGAACAGAAGCACATAAATAACAAGCCTTTGCTGTCCTCTTCAAGGTAAGGAATGCTGCGTCGTAAAATTTCTACGGTGAATTTT
>JAHDCQ010000211.1 GCA_020629845.1 Saprospiraceae bacterium
ATCAAAGGCAACTGTGCCTACTACTACTAAACTCATTGAAATAACTTTTGGTGATGTGTTGATTCGTTTATTTATTGTATTTGATGCCAGACGACAAAAATAAACTAGTTAAATAAACAAACCATCACATGAACAAGCGCAACGCGCTTCATAATAATGGCGCGAAAGTAAGGAAAAAAACAGAACTGCGCTTAGTCTGCATGTTTATAACAAATTGCATAAACGTTGAATTTCGATTTATCTGCCAATTTCCTATTGGCGGATAAATTCCAAGCAAAATTTATCGGCTTGTAGGAAAAAAGCCGATAAAAAAGTGCAATTTGTTATACACGCTTAGTCTGCTTTTTCTCCAAAAAAAATATGTAGGAAAAGTAGTTGTGTTATGAGGAAAAGCTTACTAGCTACAGAGGAAATACTTAGAAACAGTCCCAAATTATCTTGATTAGGCTCAACTGCGGAGAGCTGCCAAATGATAACGCCCGCAGCCAGCAATGCCAGTATACTAAACACAAAATGCAACTGCCCTAACAGTTGGGAAGTCTGCCAACGCAGCGTACGATTGACATATAGGTAAATACCACCAATAATATGAAAATAGATAGCCAGCGCAGAAAAGCGCAAGAATAGCCCTTTGAAACTATAGATATAAATGGCATTGTCACCAGTAGGATTATTGGGAAGAAAATAGGCAGCTACTGCTGCTAGAAGAAATAAAATTCCAGCATACTCGAACCACCAACCTACCGTAGGTAACGATTGCTGATTCGAGTCGCTAATGGGTTGATCGAGAATATTACGCATTGACATAAAGCACCTCTTTCGCTGCTTTCACGATAGTGCCAGCATTAGGAAGATAGGCTTCCACGAAAGTAGGGGCATAATGCAAGGAGGTATCTGCCGCATTAAGGCGCGTAACGGGTGCATCCAAATAATCAAATGCGAATTTTTGTATAGTATATGCCACTTCTGCGGAAACCCCTGCGAAGGGCCAAGATTCATCTACTACAATCAGACGGTTGGTCTTCTTTACAGATTCCACAATAGTCGGATAATCGAGCGGGCGAATGGTACGCAAGTCAATCACTTCCGCAGAAATGCCTTCTTTAGCAAGTTCATCGGCAGCTTTTTCTACTTCGAGCATCATTTTATTGAAACTCACCAGCGTGATGTCCGTTCCCTCACGTCGCACGGCTGCTTTTCCAATTGGAACTAAATACTCACCTTCTGGCACTTCGCCTTTGTAGCCATATAAAACTTCTGACTCCATGATACAAATGGGGTCATCATCGCGGATAGCGGATTTTAGTAAGCCTTTTGCATCCGCAGGGTCAATGCAAGAAATTACTTTCAAGCCTGGTACATTTGCCATCCAGCTTTCAAACATCTGCGAATGTTGCTGCGCCAACTGCCCCGCCGAACCCGATGGCCCACGAAATACAATCGGGCATTTATACTGCCCTGCTGACTGAGCGAGGGTCTTTGCTGCATTATTTACAATTTGGTCAAATGCCAATACCGCGAAATTCCAAGTCATAAATTCCACTATAGGACGCAAGCCATTCATAGCTGCTCCTACCCCGATGCCTGCAAAACCAAGTTCGGCAATCGGCGTATCAATCACCCGCTTTGTCCCGAATTCGTCGAGCATGCCTTTACTCACTTTATACGCGCCATTATATTCCGCAACTTCCTCGCCCATCAAAAAAACTGTCTCGTCGCGGCGCATCTCTTCGCTCATTGCTTCACGTAGCGCGTCTCGAAGTGTAATTACTCTAGCCATGAATTTATGCTTTTAATTGAGACAACAAAAGTAAGAGAAGTCGGGGAAGTTTTCAAATGTTAAATGTAAATGTTAAGGGTATTGGGCGTGTTAAGAGGTGTTAATAAATCTGTTAAAGGTTGTAATATGTCATTTTTTTGAAGCTGCTTCTTACTAACTTGCTGGAGTGTAAGTAGTCGAGTCTAAATAATTTCCGCTCCTACTGGCCGCTTTTTCTGAATGGCAGCGTTAAAAATGATGACCAGCCAATAAGGATGCTAATAATTTTTGCCTCGTCCTTCAAAAAAATCAATCCAATAGGAACAGGAAATTATTTAAACTCGACTACTTATTTTTTACCCATAAAAGTATATATTATGCTTCCATTTCAATACCGCATTCTTGTAGCCTTACTATTTCTTTCTATTGCCTCACAAGCACAATGGGATAGACATTATGAACACGCTACCAATGCAAAACATGAGTTTTCTATAGAGAATTTTTGGCTGGGGTCAAGCGAAAGACTCTCGGATGAAATTCCAAACACAGGCTTACTTCCCACACGCTATTTACAGCATCGCCTAGCTTATCAATACAATATTACACCTGCTATCGGTCTCAAAACTGGCATTGGGATTCAGCATGAATTTACAGGACTAAATAGAGAACAAAGCTCTTCTAGCTTCTACAATTTGCCTATTCGTGCCGTTATGAGAGCTCATCCTTATCGTTATAGGACTTCTGTGACTACTATTCCACTCTTCTTAGTACTAAGAAAACCTAACCCAATAGTAGGCAATCGTTTTTTCTTTAGTATGCAAGCAGGTCTGGAACTTCAGTTTTTTAACAGTTCAAAAAGTGGCACAAGTAGCTCAAGGTCATCTACTAATGAACGCTATCGTTTAGAGATGCAATATTATGAAAATAATGTACCTCATTTGGCAGGTGCATTAAACGTACGTTACTTGCTCAATAATAGTAATTTTCTTAGCCTCGGATGGTACAATACCTATCGCTTGCAGGACAATCATTATGATATTGAATTAAGCTATTCTAGCGATGATGGAACAGAGTGGGATGCTTTAACCTACGCTCCCTGGGCAAGTGGCTTGCAAGTAGCCTATACTGCGACGCTAGGAAAAGGAAAAGAAGCAAGCTATCGTAGCTTCCGAAAAGAACAAGAAGATCATCGTCGTACCAGCATTGGTGTGGAAGTAGGAATTGCCAATGATAAATTTCGTATAGAAGAATCAGGTAGAACAATGGCTACCGATGATTTATTGAATGGTATTGTAGGCTTAAATGTAACCCAAGAATTAAATGATTGGATGGCTTTAGAGACTGGCTTTATTCGCAAAGAATACTACTCCGGTTGGCGATTTATAACTTCTCCAACTGGACAACTAAGTAACTTTGCTCTTAATTGGCAAGTTCCGCTACGTGCTAGATTTACCAAGTCCTTATTAGAAAATCGGCTAAAACTACATGCCCTCACGGGAGTTCGATATAGTTATCATACAAGAGGTATTAACAGAGTCATAGGTAGTAGTGGTGGTAGTCATACTTATGCTAATAATGCAAGGGTAGCATATAGTTCGGAGAAAATAGCATTAGCCAATAGTTTTGGCTTAGTAGAATTTGGAGGCGGGCTTAGTTTTATGCTTTTTGGGGAAATGGATGTACATATCTTCAATAGCCATGTATTTGGTTGGAAAGATGTGTTTCAAGTAGATGGCACTTATCAGATTGATGGGGGGCAAACAGAAACTTTTCAATTATTGAGCAAAGGCAACTTCTCTACTTGGGGCTTGCAACTGAAATATCCCATTAGTCGCTTTTGGAAATAAGGATTGTGTATGCACAAGAAACGCTCAATGCTTAATGAGCGTTTCTTGTGTTACACTAATAAAGACATGCTTCTCTGGCGAATGCACAAATTCCAAACGATGCTGCTCTGGAAACAATAAGCGTAATTTTTTAGTGACATGCTGTAAGCCAAAGCCCATCACTAAGTGTTCAGGAAAGGCTTTTCCGCTATCAAATACTTGTAATTGGAGTTGATTCTCTAGCTTTTGGCTTACAATTTTTACTTCAATCTTATCCTCCTTAAAGCCGTATTTTATAGCATTTTCCACTAAAGGCTGCAAGGTAAAGCGCGGCATTATGCAAGCTAAAGAGGCTTCCGAGCAATCCATTTCTATATGCAAACGCTCCCCAAAACGCACCTTTTCAATATCTAAATAATGCTGCACCATCTCCAATTCTTCCGCAAGCGTACTAGTGTGCTGCGCCTCTTTATTGGTGACATATTGGTAAAAAGACGAGAGCGACAAGGCCATTTGTTCGGTCTTTTCGGCATCCGTTTTGGCTAGGCTGGCGATGGAATTTAAGGCATTGTATAAAAAGTGTGGATTGATGCTGCCTTGCAAGGCTTTTAATTCTGCTTTAGCGGCTACGCTCTCTTTTTTAGTGTGTTTCAATAGGCGATTGTTGGCTCTAAGGAAGAGCCAACGCTTACGCAGATTATTCAATAAATTGCCCATAGCGAAGGCAAACATCAAGCCTATCATTACATGACTGCCTGCACGAAGAGGCTTAGGAATAATAATATCATGGCTACTAGCATCTATGCTATGTCCGATGAAATTTCCGATAAAATAGAAAATTAGTAAGCCTCCAAAAATAGTAACAAATTTCACCAACTCCCCATCCAAAAAATCTAATTTTGGTACGAAACGCTGTAGCACATATTGAAATAAGGCATAACCGAAACCTAGAAAAACGATATTCCGCACCAACATGGCATGGGAAGAAGCGGGCATCCAAGTGGTGATATGCGTAATGCCGAGGAAAGCAATCGCTCCTACAAGACAAACAATTTGGAACCCTTTTTGAGCATAAGGATGAATGAACTGCCCTGCAAAAAAGCCTAAAAAATCTATTAACCAAATCACAAAGAAAGCAATACCTGAAAGCATGACAAATACGAAAAGTGAATCATCAATAAAACCCCACAAACCTGGCTCTACGCGATGTTGTAGCAGGCGCATGCCCTCAATATTCGATGCACCACCTACGATGGCAAAGCGTTCATCCACACTTAAACTATGAAGCGTGTCTTGAAATGTAAAATCAGCCGAATTTGCATTCCAAAATAGCTCTTTATTCGCCAAAGTCATATCAGTAGTGCGATGTAGCAGCCAAGAGTTTCCAATCGCTGCGGTGTCGGTATTGGTTTTATACAATCGCTTTTCAGATGCCGCCTCATCCGTGATAATAAACATAATGGGGTGTTGCCTATTCGACTCTACCAATTCTGCTTTGCCCACTTTTGCAAACTGCAGACCATCGCGTTCTATCGCAATTTCTCGATACTCCACCAAATAAGCTGCCAAGAATGCCAAAAGGCCTGTAAATAAAAACAACAGCACCGTATAAATTGTCGCTTTATTCATGTCATAATTTTTTTTTTGGATTTGATAAGCCTAACATTCATGTTATGTGGGCTTACCAATCGCTCTTTTGTCGCGCTTAGTAATCCAAGTTACAATTAATTATCGCTACAAAACAGCCGAAAAAACACGCCTAGCACCAGCATTTTCCGATGAATGGGGTAAAAAACTTCGTGAAATGGTAAGACGATGGACAGCCAATGGTAAACGGTTGTTCATCTTCGACAAACTGGATGGGAAAATATTTTCCTAGTGTTCGACCAAGTATGAAATGACGGGTAGCTTGCGTGTGTTTTTTTGCTAATCAAGGCGGAGGTTTGTGCGTTTAACTGGTTAAATAAGCAGTTCTCCAACGCAGAGTAGTGAAAAAAGACCGACCATAGATTACCCGTCATTTCATACTTGGTCGAACACTAGTGTGGATTTTTAATCCGTCAGCGACCCTCTGCAAATCTCCTGATTTTAATCCATATCCAAAAGAGTCAAAAACAAGCAGAGGTTTTAAAACAGCTTCTAACCGCATGGGATTGGTATTAGAATAAATGGGCAAGTGGCTTTGAAGTGGCTTATCCATATTTTATAAACTGCCAAAAACGACTACTTATCGCTCTGCACCCATCTTTTCCATTGAAAAATCTACCTCAGTCCATGCTTTTTACGAAAGAATGTCTCTAAATCCTTTCAATAGTCGTATCTTGTAATACCAATTCATTCATCTTTCCTTAACTCAATGTAAGCAAGTATCATGAAACGCACATTTATTGTATGCTGTTTTTATTTTCCAATCTTCCTTTTAGCACAAGTTACACATCCAACTATTGGTTTTGAGCGGGTAGCAACGGGTTTTTCGGATCCTGTAGATATTGCTTCGGCAAATGATGGTACGAATCGCCTATTCATCGTTGAACAACGAGGTGTCATCCGTATTCTTAATAGCGATGGTACGGTAGAGACAACGCCTTTCCTGAACATTGACCCTTTGGTAAGTTCAGGTGGCGAACGTGGTTTGCTAGGCTTAGCTTTTCATCCGAATTATAGTAGCAATGGCTATTTTTACGTCAATTATACAGATAATAGCGGAGATACCAGAGTGGTGCGCTACACAGTGAGTGGCGGAAATCCTAATATTGCTGACGCTACTAGTGCCAGCCAGATATTATTTGTAGATCAACCGTTCCCGAATCATAATGCAGGCGACCTGGAGTTTGGCCCTGATGGTTATCTTTATATTCCACTCGGAGATGGTGGTAGTGGTGGCGACCCTGGCAATCGTTCTCAAAATACGACTTTATTAATAGGCAAACTGCTTCGGATAGATGTAGATAGCGGTTCGCCCTATGCAATTCCTGCGGATAACCCATTCGTTGGAAACGCTAGTGTAGAAGACGAAATATGGGGCATTGGCTTGCGCAACCCCTGGCGATTTAGTTTCGATCGTATGACAGGCGATATTTGGATTGGTGACGTAGGACAAAACGCTTGGGAAGAAGTGCACTATACTCCCGCAAGTAGTAGCGGTGGTGAAAACTACGGCTGGCGATGCTATGAAGGCAATGCAACCTTTAATACATCGGGTTGTGGTGCGGCAAGTAATTATTATTTTCCTGTTTTTGTATATCCACATAGTGGTACTAACCATTGTTCCGTCACGGGTGGTTATGTCTACCGAGGCACTCGCTATGAATGTTTGCAAGGCTTCTATGTATGTGCGGATTATTGTTCGAATGATGTATTTACCCTTGCACGAGATGGTGCGACTTGGAGTAATCAATCGCATTCCAATTCCACAGCTACTAATATTTCTGCTTTTGGAGAAGATGAAAATGGGGAATTATACGCGGCTAGTTTAGGTCGAGATGCCATTTATCGTGTAATAGATGCGCGCTCACTTACTTTAGATATTAGTGTTATGCTGCAAGGCGCGTATAACATGGGAATGTCCATGATGAACGACGAGCTACGCATGAATAATTTAGTACCAACGCTAGACCCCTATGGACATGGCTATACCATCAAAGAGCCTTCGACTGTTTTGGCAGTAACGGGTGCAAACGCTATAGTGGACTGGGTGGAAGTAGAACTACGCGACGGTACAATGCCACAAACTATCCTAGATACACGCCCCGCACTCTTACAGCGCGATGGTGATGTGGTGGATGTAGATGGTAGTTCTAATGTGATTTTTGCTTGTGAACCAGCAGGAGATTATCATATCGCTGTTCGGCATCGTAATCATTTAGGTGTAATGACTAGATTACCTTATTCGATTGGGAATTAAGCTCGACTTTAGTCAAAATATAAGCAGCATGAAGCAATTGCTGATTAGTATAAATTTGGTAGTAGCAGCTTTATACCTGAATGCGCAGTCGAAGATAGATTCTTTGGAACAGATATGGTATGATGAAACTCAAGCGGATAGCATACGCCTAGAGGCTGCTCGCAAGTTATACAGCTTTGAGTACATCTATACTCAGCCTGATAGTGCAGTAATGTGGGCAAATAGAGCGTATATCCTTGCGGAACAGCGAGTGAATAGGCAATACATGGCATTTTCTTTGCACCTGAAAGGAGTAATTAAAAAAAATGCAGGAGAGCTTGACGAGGCAATTGATTTACTAGAACAGTCGCTTGAGATATTGGAGGCACTCGAAGATAAGCAGGGTATATTAAGCACCGCAGCGAGTATTGCCAATGCCTATGCACGAAAACATGACTTTGCGAATGCCATTAATTATGATTTGCGCTGTCTGAAAATTGCGGAAGAACTGGGCAATGATTTTTACATGACAGGCATGTTGAATAATATCGGCACAACCTACATGGACTTGAAAGACTATGATATAGCACTCGATTATTTTTATCGCGCATTAGATATTCAACAGCATACAGATAATGAACACGCTCTTGCTTTGGAAGGAGTGACAATGATCAACATTGGTAGTGTATTCATTCGACAGGATAAAGACCAAAAAGCATTGGAGTATTACCAAAAAGCTTTGATATTGAATGAAAAATACGATGCTAAAAATGGCATCGCAGTCAGTCATTTTTCAATAGGAGAGGTATATTTTGATGCTGGAAATAGCAAGCAAGCGAAGTATCATTTCGAAAAAAGCTTGGCACTCCATCGGCAAAGTAAAGATGTAAAAGCCATTGCGAAGTGCCTGACCTATTTCGGGCGTATTTATCAAAATGAACGGCCTGATTCGAGTTTTATGCTGACGCAGCAAGCCCTAGAAATGGCTCAAGAAGCCGAAGCTTTGGAGGAAATCAGCGAAGCCGCTAAGGTATTGTCCGACCTCCACGAACGCAAGGGGCAATATCGCGAAGCCCTCGTGATGCAAAAGCTATATCGCTATATGCGCGACAGCGTGGATAGTGAAAGTAACCGCAATGCAGTACTACGCGCCGAATACCAATATGCCTATGACAAAAAGCGGCTTGAGGATGAAATTCAGCAAGAGCAACAAAGCCGCGAACAAGAGTTGCGCCTCCAACGCGAACGTTTTATGCTCTTCGGTGGGCTGAGCTTATTTTTGCTATTGGGCGGCTTCTTCCTTCGGTCGCGTTATCAGCAAAATGTGGCGGAACGCGAAAAGCTACTCCAAGAAATAGAATTGCTAAAAGAACGACTGGTCACTCAAAGCTTGACAACGAGTGGACAACAGCCAGAATTGAAGCTCGACAAAGAGAAGATAGAGTCTAAGATCAATACGAAACTTGGTGAATCCTCTTGGATGATTCTAAATATTATTTTCCGAAACCCTACGGTTAGCAACAAGCAAATTGCCGATCAAGTAAACCTCAGCCTCGAAGGTGTGAGTTCATCGCTTCGCCGAATGTACGTCAGTTTCCAGATTGATGCTGCAAGTAACAAAAAAATTGCTCTCGTCAAAAAAGCAGTGCGTTTATCATTGGATAGATAAACGCCATATTTTGCCAATTTCTTCTGCACGTTTATCCGTGCAAATGCTCTTCTACATAAAATAAACAGTGTAAAGTGCAGAAAATCAAGTGTTTTTTACCTAAGATTGCAATATAAGTCAATACTTGAATATCACTCGCCATTTGTTATTATACCAATCCATATTCAAAAGTTGTATTAAGCTGGATAGTCCTTTTTTCTTAGGCAAGGTTTGTCTGCTA
>JAHDCQ010000212.1 GCA_020629845.1 Saprospiraceae bacterium
TATCCTGGAGGGAAAAGTAGAGCAGTCAAATATTTATCTTCTAAAGTGCCGACTTTTGAGGAATATCGAGAGCCGTTTTTGGGAGGTGGTTCGTTCTTTGTGCATTTAAGGCAAGCGTTTCCAAAGAAGCAATTTTGGGTTAATGATATTTACTACGAACTTTATGAATTGTGGCGGCAAAGTCAGCAAGATATAGCGGGCTTATTGCAGCAAGTGAAGGCTTGGCGCACTGCTTATTCGGAGGGCAAGCAATTGCATCGGTTTTTAATGGATGGGTTGCCTGATTTTTCGCCTTTGGAAACGGCAAGTGCGTTTTTCATTCTCAATCGTATTACTTTTTCAGGCACTAGCGAGAGTGGTGGCTACTCTAAGCAAGCCTTCGAGCGACGTTTCACGGACTCTAGCATTGAACGTTTGGCACGACTGCCGCAAGTTTTGGAAAATGTTCAAATTACCAATCTTGATTATCAAGCTGTAGTGGAAGCTGCGGGTGCGTCGGTCTTTATTTTCCTTGATCCGCCCTATTATTCTGCCAGCAAATCGGCTTTATACGGTAAAAATGGGAGTCTGCATAAGGGTTTTGACCATGAACGCTTTGCGGAAGTTATGCGGCAATGTCCACATCAATGGATGATTACATATGACGATAGTCCCTACATTCGTGCCTTGTTTCAATTTGCAAATATCGAAGAATGGCAGCTCACCTACGGCATGCGAAATGTGACCACTAAACGACAACAAAAACAAGGCGAATTACTGATTTCCAATTTTTGATATTAGGCACTAACAAAGCCGAAAGTGCAAGAACACCGCGAGGCAAGTATAAACAACAAACGCAAGGACAGGAATACTGCCTTGCGTTTGTTATTTTGAGATGCTTTCAATTAATGGGTTAAACACTAACCATTACTTCCGCTGCTTGCAAATTTTCGATAGCAAAATTCAAAAAATTAGGCAATACTGTTTGATTCGTTTTTTCAATTTTAGTAGGGTCTTTCAAGTCCCGAATCATGCTGTTGTACTTCTCTTCGCCATGTTCTTCTATGATGCCTTCTCTGCGTTTTCCATCCTGAAAATGTACCAACATGCCATCCGCGTCTGCTTCTGGATGAAACTGTACGGCTACCATTTCTTCTGAAAATCGCATACCCATCATCGCACGTTCTAGCGGTATATGTGGGCGTATTTTTTCAAGGGCTAAAATAGACGCGCCCATCTCCTCAATACGTTCCTGATTGGGCTGTACCAATTGATAATGTCTAAAATCTGCTACACAAAATGGATTTTCTAAACCCTCGAAGATAGGGTCTATAACGCCCATATCCGTCTGATGGGCAGGGAATGTGCCAAAAGACATCGAACGACGCTTCGTGATTTGTCCCAACTCAAAATGATGACATGCCATCTGGAAAGAATGGCATATAAAAAAGGCATATTTTTTAGGGTAATTAGCTTGTGCGTTCCAATTCCACACACTATCCAACCAATTGTAGTATTTTTTGTCCCAAATCCCATCGCCCTCGAGTGGATCGCCAGGGCCACCTGTGGAAATAAAGACATCAAAATCTTCTACTTTCGGTACGGCTGCTTTAGCGCGTACATCAAAAATAGTCGTGTCAAAAATAGCTTCATAGCGGGCTACAATCTCCTTAATGCACCGCATCCCTTGATTCGGTGCTCCATCGTACATGTCTAATATCGCTAGACGTAGTTTTCTTTTCATAGTATATTTGTCTGAGTTGTTGAGCTACCAAGTTGAAAAGTCGACTCTTCAACTCAGCAACTTCACAACTCAACAGCTTTATGCTAGTTTCTTCTTCTTCACCGCCGATTGGATGAACGTTCCCCAAGTGAGGTTGTCGCGTCCAGGCTTTTGTGCTTTTGCTTTTTCGATAGCAAAATTTGCCGCTGTTTCCACTACCCAATCGAAGTTTTCCTGCCCTACGGAAGTACGTTCCGCATCAGGTGCTGGATTACAGAAATCAATGGCATAGGGCACACCGTCGCGGATGGCAAACTCTACCGTATTGAAATCGTAGCCGAGGCTATTACAAATTTTCAATACCAAATCCTCCATCTCCTTCAGCTTTGCATCCGATACATCATGCTTGGCTGCATAGCGTAGGTGGTGCGGATTGCGTGGCTCATAATGCATTATTTTCACGTGTTTGCCACCAATACCGTAGCAACGGAAATAAGAGTCAAAGTCAATCGCCTCTTGTAACATCATTACCAACTGGCCGGTTTCGTTATAAGCTTGGAAAAAGTCTTCGCGGTTCTCCAATTTATAGACGTTTTTCCAACCGCCACCTGCATAAGGCTTCATGAACGCAGGGAAACCGATATGCTCAAAAATACCTTCCCAATCGAGTGGGTACGCCAAATTGCTAAACGAATCGCCTGTGGTATCATCAGGCATTTGCTTAGACGGCAATAATACCGTTTTGGGTACAGGTACGCCTACTTTTACAGCCAAAGCATTATTAAAAAATTTCTCGTCGGCACTCCACCAAAATGGATTATTGATGACGGCTGTGCCGCTAATCGCTGCATTTTTCAAGTAGGCACGATAGAAGGGAACGTCTTGCGAAATACGGTCAATGATGACTGCATATTCCGTGGGTGCGCCTTGCATCACTTTATCTATGGTCACGGCTTCTGCCTGAATCCCTTTTACATTTTTGCTGTTCACGCGCTCAATGAACGCCTGTGGGAAGCTACGCTCTTGCCCGAATAAAATACCGATTTTCTTCATGTCAGTTCAAGTATTGTAGTAAGTAGGTTAACTTTTACAAAAGAGGTTTGAAATTTTGCCGCAAAGGTAACAATCGTTACGACTTCCTATATATCTAAATGGATTTAAAATCATTACGATTCCTGAAATATAAGCTGTCCATTCAGGAAGAAGACCAAAAACGGAAATCTTTGAGCAAGTCTAAAATGTTTCCACTACTTTTGCGGCCTCACATTCGCGCGTTGAAGTGTTAGTACAAGGTATTGAAGGAACGCGAAAAAAATAACCTTACCAACTTGAAGGTATCTTTATTTATTTCGCGTTCCTAAGTATTAAGTATTAGGTATAGCGTACTTTTTGATGAAAATTTATACCTAATACTTAATACCTGATACTTAGTACATTGTAAATTAAATTAATTCGTGTTTTGATCGCGCTTATTTTTTCAGTATTCGAGGCGCAAAATTGGGAACATAACTGCTTATGAAGCGCAATTTTGTAACGAAGAAGACTGGAAAAAGAAGCAGTCATAAATGCGAAGAAATTTAGTTTACAATGTACTTAGTACCCAACACTCAATACAACCAAATACAATGAGCGACTTAATAAAACATGAGTGCGGTATAGCAGTGGTTCGATTATTGAAGCCGCTGGATTTTTATGAAAAAAAATATGGTACGGCACTCTATGGCATCAATAAACTACGCCTACTGATGCAAAAGCAACGCAACAGAGGGCAAGATGGCGCGGGCTTGGCTACCATAAAACTGGATATGCCCCCAGGCAAAGAATACATGAATCGGGTGCGGATGGATGGGCCAAATCATCTAGATGTACTATTCCAAAAAGTATATAAGGAATTCAAAGGAGTGAAGCCGAAAAAGCTACGCAATGCAGCTTGGCTAAAGGCGAATAAAGACTTCGTGGGCGAGCTACTGCTTGGGCATCTGCGTTATGGTACGCATGGCGTGAATGCAAAAGAAAACTGCCATCCTTTTATCCGAAAAAACAATTGGATTTCGCGCAATCTCATCTTGGCGGGCAATTTCAACCTGACAAATGTGGATGAACTTTTCGGCGAGTTGGTCAGTCTTGGGCAATCGCCACGTGAAAAGTCAGATACCATTACAGTATTAGAAAAAATTGGGCATTTCCTCGATGATGAGGTGCAGCGGCTGCATACTTGGTTTAAGCCCGATGGCTATAATAATGCCGAAATTAATGACCTTATTTTTGACAATCTTGATATTCAACGCTTGCTACGTCGGGCGAGTCGAGATTTTGATGGAGGTTATGTGATGGCTGGACTCATCGGGCATGGCGATGCCTTCATTATGCGCGATCCTGGGGGCATTCGTCCCGCTTTTTATTATGCAGATGATGAAGTGGCAGCAGTAGCGTCGGAGCGGCCTGCTTTACAGACCGCTTTTGATATTCATATTAGTAAAGTACAAGAGATTACACCTGGACACGCCCTTATTATCAAAAAGAATGGTGAAGTGGGGGAGAAATCCTTTATGGAAACGCAGCATGAAAACCTAAGCAAAAAACCTTGTTCCTTTGAGCGTATTTATTTCTCGCGGGGTACGGACAGAGATATTTATTTGGAGCGTAAACAGCTTGGCGAACGCCTCACCAAGCAAGTGCTAGAGGCAGTAGATTATGACTTTGAACATACCGTTTTTTCGTTTGTGCCGAACACAGCCGAGTCTGCCTTTTATGGTTTATTGGAAGGACTCGAAAAAAAGCTCAATGAACTCAAGCAACAGCAAACTTTAGCATTAGATACCAAAATAAAGCCTAAAAAACTCCAAAAAATACTAGCACAACGCATCCGCATGGAAAAACTCATCGTAAAGGATGCTAAACTCCGCACCTTCATCACCGAGGATGCCTCGCGCGACGAATTGGTGGCACATGCTTACGATGTGACCTATGGTATTATCGAAAATGAGGTGGATACCATTGTGATTTTGGATGACTCGATTGTACGCGGTACAACCTTGCGAAGTAGTATCTTGCGGATGTTGTCGCGCCTACGCCCTAAGCGTATCGTAGTGGTATCTTCTGCCCCACAGATTCGCTACCCCGATTGCTATGGCATTGATATGTCAAAAATGAAAGACTTTGTGGCTTTTCAAGCATTAGTGGCTTTGCTGAAAGAACATAAAAAGATGCACTTGCTTGATGAAACCTACGAACGCTGCAAAGCACAAGAGGGATTCCCTAAAGAAAAAATCAAAAATGAAGTGCAAGCACTCTATGATGAATTCACGTATGAACAAGTGTCCAATAAAATCGCAGAAATTGTTTGTCCAAAAGGCATTAAGCCTGAAGTCAAGGTGATTTATCAAACCATAGACGACTTACATGCCGCTTGCCCGAATAATAATGGCGACTGGTATTTTTCAGGTAACTATCCCACGCCTGGTGGCAATAAGGTAGTGAATAAAGCCTTCATCAATTATATAGAACAGAAGGATGAACGAGGGTATTAAGAATTGTGTACGAAATAATTCATACCATCCTTAGCGTTAAAGGAATTGGCACGTAAAAATTTTATATTTGCGCGCTTTATATACGTTTTATAGCAAAACATAGAAATCACCTATTGATAAAATTAAAACCATTTCAATGAGATATTTATCGCTAGTGCTAGTGGCAAGCTTGTGGATGCTTACCGGCTGCAAAACCACACAACCAACCGCCTCCATTCCAATTGAAGAATATAGAACCTTAGATACCTTAGTGGTATCTGCACCTGAGTTTGACTTAGAAGAAGAAGTAGCATCGCTCCAAGAAGACTATGAGTTGGCACGTTTCAATCCCAGTCAAAAACGCGAACATGATTTGCTACATACCAAATTGGAATTGGCATTCGATTGGGAAAAAGAACAAGTAATTGGTAAAGCCAGCTTGAAGCTGAAGCCCTATTTTTACCCAAGCAATACCTTGACTTTAGATGCAAAAGGTTTTGAATTTAATGAAGTGCGCCTAAAAGGACGCAGTAGCGACCTGAAATATGAATATGACGGGCAGCAATTGGTCATTGATTTAGGCAGGGAATATAAGCGTAGCGAAGAATACGAAATAGTTATAGATTATGTAGCTACACCAAGTGCATCGGGGGGAAGTGCGGCGATTACCTCGGATAAGGGTTTGTTTTTTATCAATCCGAGAGGAGAGGAAGCAAATAAGCCACAACAAATCTGGACGCAAGGCGAAACCGAACATAATTCGCGCTGGTTTCCAACCATTGACAAACCCAATGAGCGTTGCACCCAAGAAATGTACGTGACGGTAGAAGACCGCTTCAAGACGCTCTCCAATGGGTTATTGATTAACTCTAACAAAAATAGCGATGGCACGCGCACGGACTATTGGAAGATGGATCAAGCACATGCACCTTATCTATTTATGTTAACCATTGGCGAGTTTGCAGTAGTGCAAGAGCGTTGGGGTGATATGCTGCTGGAATATTACGTAGAGCCAGACTACCGTGAATATGCGCGCGATATTTTCCCCTATACGCCAGATATGCTGACCTTCTTCTCTGATCTTTTAGGGGTAAAATACCCCTGGCAAAAATACTCGCAAGTAGTAGTACGCGACTATGTATCGGGGGCAATGGAAAACACGACAGCGGTGATTTTTGGCGAATTTATGCAAGGTAAAAAAGAAGATTTGGTAGATGTACTACTCAATGAAAAAATTGTAGCACATGAAATGATGCACCATTGGTTTGGTGACTATGTAACTTGCGAAAGTTGGGCAAACCTCACCATGAACGAAGGTTTTGCTAACTACAGCGAATACCTTTGGCTAGAGCATAAATATGGCGTAGATGAAGCGCAATATAATAGGTTGCAAGAAATGCGCGGCTATTTAGCACAAGCCAGCAGCGATATTCACCCGCTTATTCATTACGGCTATGCGGATAAAGAAGATATGTTCGACGGACATAGCTATAATAAAGGAGGTCTAGTACTACACATGCTACGCACACATGTAGGCGATGAGGCATTTTTTGCAGCATTGAACCTTTATCTCACACGCCATGCCTATAGCGATGTGGAAGCAGATGAGTTACGCCTAGCATTCGAGGATGTGACGGGCGAAGATTTGATTTGGTTCTTCGATCAATGGTTTCATAAAGCAGGGCATCCACAATTAAGTGTGAGCTATGATTATGATGTGGCAAGGAGTAAATTGACACTCAATGTTGCACAAACACAAGAAGCAAGCCGCGACCAAGCTGCGATTTTCCAACTCCCTTTAGCAGTAGATATTTATACCGAAGCAGGAAAACCAATGCGCCAAGAGATTTTCATCAATCAGCGGGAACAGGCTTTTGAATTTGATCTGGCAACGAAGCCTAAATTGGTGATTTTTGATGCAGAACGCGCATTATTAGCCGAGATTACAGAAGAAAAATCGGATGAGGAATATGTATTCCAATTTAATAATACCAGCAATTTCCTTGACCGCTATGAGGCATTGCAAGCACTAGCCGCTACGGATTCGCCTGCGGGTAAAGCAATCTATCAAAAAACCTTGAAAGATAAGTTTTATGGCTTGCGTTCTTTAGGCATGAACCTAATAGATCCAAGTGATGCGGCTATTAAAGCAGAAATTTTGCGTTTAGCAGAACAAGATCCGCATTCTCAGGTGCGCTCTTCGGCTATTGAGCAACTGATGTATGAGCCAAGTCAAGCACACATGGCACTATTTGAACGCGTGATAGCTAACGATCCTTCTAGTAGTGTACGAAGTAGTGCAAAGCAAGGCATTGCAGCGATTTATGCACAAGGCGACGACTTGAGCAAACTGGCCAACTTTGAAAAAGATTGGGAAGATATAGATGGCTTTGATGCCATTAGCTACCTGGAGTTTTATCAAGAATTGGCAGGAAAAGGCAATGTTTCGCAAATCTTAGAATCAGCTAATAAACTTAAAGATTTTACGCTAAATGCAAATTCTCAATGGCAGCGTTTTGGTGCATTAAAAGCACTCAATGGCTTACATGCCAAACTTGCAAGCCAAGCGGAAGGCGACAACGCACAAGCTGCTTCAGATGCCGATGCGAAAGTGGTAGCCATGATTGAAGCAATAATAGAAGCGGAAACAGATAGTCAATTGAAGCAACTATTCCGCAACTTCCCTAATCCGTAATACGGTGGACGACTGACGGTAGACGGGCGACTTCGCCTTGACGGAAAATTTGAAAGGTAAATTTAGTTTCCCGTCTACCGCCTACTCTGTGCCAACAAGCAAAATATTCCCCAAAACAATCAGGTGTAAATTGGTGTTTCTAGGCTTTTGGAGATTTTTTTGATTAACGAGAGCAATGGATTCCATCACACAGATAACGCTCGGTGCTGCAGTTGGCGAAGTAGTATTGGGCAAAAAACTAGGTAATCGCGCAATGCTTTGGGGCGCATTTGCAGGTACGATTCCTGACCTAGATATATTCGCCAATTTCGTGACGGATTCCGTCAGTTCCACCGCTTTCCACCGCGCTATTACCCACTCTATTTTTTTTGCAGCCCTTGCACCTTTGGTCTTAGGTTGGCTCGTACATCGGCTTTATGATGGTGTGCCGAGAAGTCGGAATGTCTGGTTGCGTGATTTTGGGGCGGTTTTTGTCTTTTTCGTGCTGCTTACAGGTATTGGGGCTTTGGCATTACCGATTCCTGTAAGTGATGTATTGCCTATTGGAGCAGTAGTGAGTGTAGTGATTATGCTAGTGCTGGGTATTGTTTTATGGCAACGACAAAGACGGACACCTATTGCTGATAATCCTTCTCGTTGGGCTTGGACAAACCTCTTTTTCTGGACGATTTTTACGCATCCACTCCTCGATACTTGCACGACTTATGGTACGCAATTGCTGCAGCCATTCAGCGATTTGCGTCTAGGCTTGGATAATATTTCTGTAGCCGATCCTGCTTACACCCTACCTTTCTTGATTTGCCTCATTATTGCTAGTAGAATGACGCGCGGTAGCAGGCGACGGGCTTGGTTCAATTGGGCAGGCATTGCTATTAGTAGTGCGTACTTGGTTTTTACATTATTTAATAAGCAGCATGTAGAAAAAGTCTTTGAAAACTCGCTGGAAGCAGAGGAGTTAGAATATTCCCGCCTGATGACGACCCCTATTATTTTCAATAATATCCTTTGGCAAGGCGTAGCAGAAGGGGATACGGCCTTTTATCATGGTGCGTACTCGATTTGGGATAAACAAGAACGAGTCCGTCATTTCAATCATTTACCTAAAAACGAACATCTCCTCGAACCGTATAAAGAGGAACGTGCCGTCAAGATGTTACAATGGTTTTCCAAAGGCTTTTATAATGTGACGGTGCGAGAAGATGGACGCTTGCAAGTAAATCAATTGCAATATGGACTCTTTAGAGACCGCTATACTAGTGATAAAGATTATATTTTTAAATTCGTGCTAGAGAAGGATGAAAATGGTGAACTTATCATTGCGAATGATGTAGAGGTAGCTCCTGATTCAATAAGTTTTAGCGATTTGTGGAATCGCATAAAAGGGATTTAGTATCCAAGTCGTCAAGTCTTGCGGAAATTTGGCAAAACTTGAAATTTTGAATGACCAATT
>JAHDCQ010000589.1 GCA_020629845.1 Saprospiraceae bacterium
CCAAACAGGAGCTAATTTTTTACGTTCTCTGACAAATGCCGTGGACGAAGAAAAAGAAAACACAAAAACGTCCAGAAAGTAGTGTTGTGATTTCTTTTTCTTCGGCTTCGTCACGGGATTTGCCAGAGAACCATTTTTTATAGAAAGATTTAACTTAGGGACTTCGCAATTAATAACCTACGTAAGATAGCGCAGGATTTTTTAGCTTAGTCAAGGCGAAAAACGTAGGCATAGCTAGTTCTGTCGAGGCTTTTCAACGAAGAATAAGCTGAAAAAAGACAAGCTAGATGCGTAGGTTATTATTTGCGAAGTCCCTTACAATGAACTTGTATATTGCCTAACGCTCATTCCTCAATGCCTCGCAGAAGTGTATTGACGAACAAACCTTCATCCCAATCTTGCGGTTTTTCACCTATCCGTACGATTAATAACTCAGCATTTGGCACAATACATACTTGCTGCTTATTTGCACCGTCAATCGTAAAGACCTTTTCAAGATACATTTCATTGCGGTATTCGTCTTTCGCGCCACCTTCTTCAAAGCCCAGCCACAGATGGTAGCCATAGTCGCGCTCTAGTGTACTAGGCACTAGCATTTTTTCTATCCACGATTCTGCAATAACTTGCTTTTCATTCCATTTCCCTTTTTGGAGCATCAACTTACCTATGCGCAGCCAATCGCGCGGACTAGCAAAATAACAACAAAATACCTTTGGCATTCCGCCTTCTCTATCAAGCCACCAGCCTGCATCCTTTGCCTCTATAGGTTTCCAAAGTTTTTCAGAAGCATATTGTTCAATTGGCATTCCCGTAGCACGTTCTAGTATCAGCCCTAGCATTTGAGTGTTGGCATTATTGTAATCATATTCTGTAGCAGGCGGTAGCAAGGAGGGAATATGAATGGTGTTTTCCTCCACATCATCATCAATATACATCCAAATCAAATCGCTGAAGGGGTCAGTAGTATCATCTTCATTGCGAAGTCCCGATTGCATATACAAAAGGTCTTTAATACTGATTTTGGAACGTTCATCTTCTCGCCATTCTTCAATGTAGGTCGCTGCCATTTCCTCTTCCGACTTAAGCTTCCCTTCTTCTATCGCCTTACCAATCAGCAGCCCCACAATTGTTTTTGCCATCGACATGGAATTAGATTTACTCTCCGCGTTTTTATCGCGCCAATATTTTTCTAACAAAATTTTATCGCGGTGCATCACGAGTAAAGCACTCGAATTGCGCTCTTCTGCATAATCGCTAAGTTGCTTAAGAGCTGCTGCTTGGATAGTCATGCTATCGGCGGTGGGAAGTGGCGTGCTAAAGTTGCCTTCAATTTTTGCGAGTGGTTCATACCAATCGGCAGAAGTGATTTCAGTAGCTGCTGGATAGCTCATAGCGCGTTGCAAAAGCGTCCATTTCCAAGTGGCTAAAGCTACTGTTGCAAGTAATAAGCCCACAAAACAAAGTAAAAAAATACGTAGAATTTTCATTAGTGTTGTATTTGCT
>JAHDCQ010000213.1 GCA_020629845.1 Saprospiraceae bacterium
GGGAAATTGGCAGATAAATCGTAGTTCAACAATTGTGCAATTTGTTATACACACACTCTGACTTCTGTCTTCTGACAATGAAATGATATGCCTTTTAGATAGCTCGAACTTTCTATAATAAACAGCCTGTGAGCCATACATAAATCATGCTGACGATGGCAATGCCATTGGAACCCCAACCAAAGAGTTTCATCTGAAAGAGGGTATACGTCTGGGTTCGGAAAATGAGGAATAAATCCAGTAAAAGCCAGCCAAGCGCGAAAAGCAACATACCTCCGAAAATATAGTCTTCAAATACCAGAAAAAGCAATGCTGCTTCTATCGCTACGACGCATATAATAAGCAATTTTGTGCCTTTCATGCCCAAGCGCGTGGCGGTGGTGCTACGTCCTGCACTAGTATCGGGTTCAATATCCATGACTTCGCCAATGAGTTGCGATTGTACACAGAATAGACTCAAATACACAAATGTTTCCCAGGAAGGCATAGGCGTATCATTGAGCCATACGCTAAATAGGACGATGAGTAAATAAGCAAATTGACAGAGCAATTCTAAAGGTGGCATGGCACGTAAGCCTTTTTCAGGCAGATTATACAAGAAACACACGAGCAACAATGCCAAAAATATCCAAAGCATTTTCCAGCCTGCTAAGTAGATAAAAATAGGATAGGTCAGCAACTGCACCACAATTAAATAGTTGGGTAAAGCCTGTAATTGCGCGCTATTGCCTTTTGCTCCAAAAAGAAAATTACCTTTCCGAATATTAGCTTGGTCGGTAGCTTGATCTACGATGTCATTCCAACCATAAATCAGGAAATTGATAGGAAAAGTAGCATAAGCGAAGCCCAACCAAAAGTGCGTACTATCCCACACCTCCATTTGACTAGTGGGCAAAAGGTAGAGCCAAAGGGTAGGAAACCAAAGCCCTGGTCGAGAAACTTGTAGTAGAAATTTTAGTTGGTGTAATACAGGCATATGCTTTTTTGGGAAAAAACATCCACAAGCACTGATTAGTTGTGCTTGTGGATGAATCTATTAATCGCCGTTCTCTGACAAATTCCGTGGACGAAGAAAAAGAAAACACAAAAACGTCCAGAAAGTAGTGTTGTGATTTCTTTTTCTTCGGCTTTGTCACGGGATTTGCCAGAGAACCTTAATCACTTGTACGAATCAACAAAATCTTACGTTGTCGCGTACTTTTTGATGACTTATACTGGAGAAAATAGATACCAGGTGTGAAATCTTCACCACCAATACTCCAATAGTACGTCCCTGCTTCTAAAGGCTTATCATTGAGCAAAGTCTTTGCAGTACGTCCAAATTGGTCAATAATGGACATACTCACTACATCACTAACTGGCACCGTAAAGTCAATCTCAAAACCAGCAGAAAAAGGATTTGGATAGACATTAGCTTGATACTGATGATTCTTGATGTCTGGCTCATCTCCGCCTTCTACTTCTGTTATGAAGATAGGCGTTCCTGTAAGCGAAACATTATTGCCTACATCCGTCTGCACACCACCCGTCTTAGAATAATTCCATTTGCGGATTTCAATTTGTCCTGTATTGAGTAGCCGACGCAAATTGACGACCAAATGTGCAGCTTCTGAATTATCTGATTTTGTTTTTGCCCAAAATACATAGGTATGTTTGCCCGCGTCGTCTTTGAAGACACCGCCGCGAACGCCTTCGGGAAGCTCCAGTTTGTTGTATTCTGCATGGTCGAAACGAGCATCTCCTAACAGATCCGAAACCGTTTTATAAGCAATACCTACATCATTTTCTTCTTGATTTGGAAATTGCGTTTTGAACAAATTCTGATACATGCCCATAATGTGATATTCATCATAGATATTTACCGCATCTTCATAGCTAAACTTATCGCCTAGGGTGAAAATATGGAACTGATGAATGTTGTTTTTCTGACATTCTACAAGGGATTTTATGATGAAATTTACTTGTATCTCATCCGACCCCCAATTCCTTGTCAATGGCTTACGTGGCACTTGCGATTCCGTGATAATCCATTCTTTATTTGGATATTGTTGCCCATTGTAGCCATGCTTATTGAGTACTTCCTTGAATTCATTTTGAAGCCGAAGTACCCCATCTACTGCGGCATCAGTATGACGATTGTAGACGAAACCACCAATGTCGTTACTCCAAGAGCGTAAGCTGCCATCAATATGCGGGTAGGTGTGATAGCTCAATACATCGAAATAAGCACCACCTTTTAGCGGAAAGTCTCCTGTCACTTTACCCTCTTGCGGATTATCCGAATTTCGTAATACAGCATCTAGAAAGCTAGGATAACCAATCCCTCCAATCGCTACATAAGCTTCTTCATCTACATATTTAATCACTTCATAGCTGATACGTAGCAAGCGAATATAATGAAATACAGGCGCGTGAATATCATAATCGCAAGGGTCAGGATTATTTTCCCACCAGTTGCCAGGTTCGCCTGGTTGCTCCACAGAGTTAGGGGTGAACGAGAAATCTGGCTCATTCCAAACCTCCCAAAACTTCACATAGTCCTTATATAAATTTACGGTCTTATAGACGTATGCAGCATAATAATTTTCATCATTGATAGGTGTGCCATTTTCGCCACCATCCCAGATGGGTTCGTACATATTCTTAAATAATTCGGATTGCTTATCTGGGCAATATTTCGTTGGGTCGCGGTGTTCCTCCGATGGATACCCAATGAAAACGACATTATCTCTCGCGCCTAAACTTGCATAATGCTCGAAGGTACGAATGCGGAAATCATAGCCCCATTGTTCCTGAAACCACTCATATAAAGCAGGACGCATCGTGTTAACGCCCACACCTGGCACATTATAAGCAGGATCGCCCATGGAAATACTTCCGAGTTCTTCTGCTGTCCAATTTTCGTAGAAACCTACATTTGTTCCGTAGCCAAATTTTCCTGAATAGGGTTTCACATAGTCATTTGCGGTTCGACGTACTTGGGCATCTGTACTCATTGTCAGACTTACTAGGCATAACAGCACTACAAATCGCTGGTAGTTCAACATGTTGTTGTGTATTTGTGTAATTAATCGGTTTTGATTGCTAAATCTTTTATACCGCTTTAGTGATAAAGTTAGTTACTTACTAAAATTATCACCTAGACAGTAAAAAGCATGTTGACTCATAGACACATGAGTCATGTCACAAACTTAAATTAGTGTATATTTTCTCGTGTAAGGGTAGATGACTTTGTATAGTCATCTTTGACAAAAAGCTAAGATGTACTATCTGTGTATTCAAAAGCATCAATATGCTTTTATTACATTGTTCACAAATTGCACTTAAAAAATTGAGAGGAGAAGTAATTGATTTATATATACTCCTTTCGGGTAAAGATACGAATCTTGTTGAGAGATGGGTGTTAAATTTCACTTTTTATTAAGAAACGGCTGAATTTTTTAAGGGAACGGTATACTTACAAATATTTAGGTAAAAAATCCCTGATAATTAGTACGTATACAGTGATTTAAAACAAAAAAGCAACATACTGATAACCAATATGTTGCTTTAAAAAATGTGGGCGATGAGAGACTCGAACTCCCGGCCCCCTCGGTGTAAACGAGGTGCTCTGAACCAACTGAGCTAATCGCCCGAAATTATTATTTCAATTCCCAATTTTCAAATGGGATTGCAAATATACACGCTTTTTTAAATCCGCACAATTTTTAGAAAAAAAAATTATTTTTTCTTCGCTCATGCACATCCATTCAACTGTCGCCACTACAATATAGTTCCCCGCATCTTTATTATCTTTACACGTAACTATTTAGAGGAGAGAAGAGAGACCGTCCTTTTGGACTGAGAGAAAAGAGATTACAATGCTATAACTGTTTCCAACTAAGCTTGAAATGCATTGGTATCCGTCCATCTCTCTTCTCTCAATGGAGTGGCCTCTTTTCTCTCCTCTGCTAAGTAGTTACCTTTACACGAATAATAATCAATCTCACTAGTACTCATGGGGAAATTTTTGCGTCGTTTATTTTTTGCTCTACTTATTATAGTTGGCTTGGCACTTTTAGCTGCGGTCTTGTTGGTCAGTGTCTTTGAAGGACAATTGACTAAGCAAGTCGTGAAATCTATCAATAATAATTTAACCACCGAATTTGCCATACAAGATATGGATGTGACCGTAGTACGTAGCTTTCCGAATGCAGCTATCAATCTGCGCGGTATCAAAGTAAAAGATGCTTTCGATGATGTGCTGCTAAAAGCCGATAATCTGTCCTTTCGTTTTGGCTTGTTTAGTTTATTGGGCAGCAATATTGAGGTGAAATCCGTAGTTGTAGAACGCGGTGGATTGCGCGTACATTACGACAAAAATGCGCGTGCCAATTACGATATTTTTGTCGCTACTGAAGAAACGGATACCGAAAGCAGCGATTTTGCCATTCTGCTCCAAGAAGCAAGTTTGCAAGACATGGCCTTGCTGTATCAAGATGAGGCGACGGAGCAAACGGCCGCTATTTTCGTGGAAGACGCGTTTTTTTCAGGCGAATTGTCCAGCACACGCTTCAATCTGACGAGCCAAGCCGACCTACAATCGCAGTTCGTAGAGCTGGAACGCGACACCTTTTTAGTAGATAAAGATATTCGCTACGATGCGGTGATAGGCGTGGATATGGAAGCGGGCAATTACAAATTTGAGCGCGTAAATGTCAGCTTGGAAGGCAATAGTTTCGATATGGACGGCAGCATCAAAACGGCAGAAAAACATACCGATTTTGATATTTTAGTAAAAAATGAAAGTGGCGACTTAGCGGGCGTACTACAAATGCTTCCGAAAAGCTATGCTTCCATGCTCGGCGACTTTTCGAGTAGGGGCAATTTTGATTTTGAAGCCTTTGTAAATGGGCGACAAAGCAAAACCCAAAGCCCTTCGGTAGAAGTAAAATTTGGACTAGAAGACGGACGTATCAGCAGCCCACGCTTGGGCAATCCCTTGAAAGATGTGCGCCTAGTAGCGGAATATAAATCGGGCTTGAAGTCGAGTTTGGATATTCAAGAACTGAAAGGCTACTTCAATAATCAACCCATCGAACTGGAGCTACATGCTGATGGTTTAGAAAATCCCGACATTGATTTTAAGCTCGATGGCACCTTGCCACTCAAAGCCATTTATGGACTCGCGGACGACCCCAGCATCAAAAATGGCAGTGGCGAAGTGCTGTTTAAAAATGTGCGTATCAACGGAAAATACAGCGATATGCAATCGCCAAGCCGCATTGGGCGGGTAAAGGCATCGGGTGTGGTGCAAGTAGATGATGCGGGTTTGAAAATCAATAACGACTTTATCTATTTCAATGAAGGGGATTTAGAAATTAAGGGTAATTCCTTCAATGTGCGCGACCTAAAGATAGAGGGCGCGGGTAGCGAAATTTTCTTGGATGGTTATCTCGTGAATCTCCTGCCGGTGATGCTGGCCGATTCTTTGAATTCTAAAAATGCCTTCCTTCAATTCGACGCGCAGCTAAAAGCTAAAAGCATGGACTTAGACCGTCTCATCGAACTCACAGCGAACCCTGTGGAGGAATACGAAGTAGGCGAAGTGACCTATGATTCCATACGTGTGGCAGAAGCGCAACAGCGCGAGCAATTTACGAACTTCCTAGATGGTCGCTTCCAAGCAGAAATAGATGCCTACAACTACAATCGCGTGGAGGGCGAGAATTTTATTGGTAATCTCGAATTTCGGCGCAATGAACTCCGCATAGAAGGAAAAACCGAGGCGATGGATGGCAAATTCGACCTCAATGGCACGCTCTTTTTTGAGCAGCAACCGCGCTTGAAAGCCCGCCTTATCACCGATGATGTGGATGTTTACGAATTTTTCTATCAAGGCGAAAACTTTGGACAAGACTACCTCACCGATGCCAATGTAAAAGGCAAAATGGACGGCAAAATTGCCATTTATGCCTTCTGGGACGAAAATATGAATTTCGACTACGACCGCTTCAAAGTCCTCGCCGAACTCGGACTCACAGATGGTGAATTGCTTGATTTTGAACTCTTCAAATACTTCTCCGCTTACATCAAGCTGAAGGATTTGGAACATGTCAAATTCACGAATCTCGTCAATTGGTTTGAGATTAAGCATCAGCGTATTTATGTGCCCGCGATGTTTATCCAAAGCAATGCACTCAATCTCACCCTGGCGGGCGAATATACCTTTGATTATAATTTTGATTTCAATCTAAAAATCAATGCGGGCCAAGTACTCGCCAACCGCCTAAAACGCCACAACAGAGACATGGAGCCGCAACCCGCCAAGCGCAACGGCTGGTTCAATCTCTACTGCAAAACCTTTGGCAATGTGGACGACTACGACTACAAACTCAGCAAGCGCGAAGTGAAAGCCGCCTTTGCCCAAAGCGAACGCCTTAAAAATCAAATCAAAGAAAAAATACAAATCGAATTTGGCAGCGTAGCTTCGGTAGAAGAACCCAAAGCCTGGCAAGATGTCACCGAATATGGCGACGAAAACGATGTGCGCTTGGAGTTTATTGATGGTTTTTAGACCATTTAGGAATGAGGGATAAATAAAATACACAAGTTCAGGTTTAAGATTTTTGGCTCAATTGCTGCTGAAAAAAATGGGATTTATACGAGTATAATGAGCATTTTTTTAGTAGTAAGTGAGTCAAAAAGATAAAGATTAGTTGTGCATTTTATTTGTCCCTCATTTCTTAGCCGCTAATTTCCCATTAGCTGCTAAATTGCACTTTTGCGAGGCTTGGAATTCATCCGCTAATGGGAAATTAGCGGATGAATTTTAGCTTCAAAACTGCATATCTTCAATTTCTAGAATCGTTAAGATTTCTAAAAAATCATGTCGCACTTTTGCCATGCGGCGATCTTTTTCGTCTATTGTAAGTATACCACTTAGACTTTCTTTTTTGATGATTTTATATTTTGCCTGCAAGTGAATCAGCAAGTCCCGATAGTCACTACCACGCTGTAAGCAGGCTGCTATGTGTTTTAGTTGTTCATAGAGTCCTTTATCTTCTGCTATGGCTTTGCGCGCATTTTCTTTGAGGTTTTCCAACTCTTCCTCTTCCGAAAGCACCACCCTCAACACCTCCATCGCCTTAGGCGCAGGCACGCGCTCCTCCAAGCGCGGCTGTTCCTTGCCTTCCTCTGGATACAGAAACTCTTTAAAGGGCGTATAGCGTTGCTCATCCCATTGCACATGTGCAGGACGCTTACCATCTTTCAACCAATCCGATGCCATATCCGCGCAACCGTAGCCGAAATTAATATTCACTTCCTTGCGCCCTGTGATTTCATCAAAAGCTTGATGGACGCGCTTCAATAAATCCTGTGCGGCTTGCCCTTTCACGCGCACTTGTATTTTTTGTGTCCGAAAACCGTCTTTTTTGATTTTCACCGCTTCTATCCAAGCCTCCGCTTGGGTGTCGCTTATCCAAATGCCGCGTTTCCAGATGCGCTCGTAGTCTTTTGCCATGCGGCCCGCTTTAGCGATAAAACGCAGCATAAAAGCCGAATGAAAAAACGGATAAGCATATTCCAATACCATTTCCTCCTCCTCTAGCGCATTCCATTTTTCCCGCATACTAGGCTCGGCCTGTTCAGGTAGGTATTCTGTGATGAGATATTCAGCATCTTGTTCGCCTTCCCCCATTTTGAAGCAGAGTTCGCTGCTTTCCATCATGGAAAGAAAAATATTACGTTCTTCTTGCGTATGCTTCGGCCAAGCGAGTGCTAGTAAGCCCCTTACGGTTACTATTCCTTTACATCTGCACAGTGTATTGTAAAGCGCATCCCGTTTATATAAGCGATAAATGCCTTGCAATACCCACTTTTGGTCAAGAATGATTTTATCAGGAAAGGTTTGCGGCTTATAGAAGACCGTTCCCGTATTATGCAAATAGCGAATTAGGCTATGTGCCGAACCTTTTTTGAGTCCTTCGGCTTTGCAGATAGCGAGATAACTCTCAAAAAGCATGGTTTTATCGGCTTGGCGTGCTATCATTTTAGCTTTCACGCGTAGCCATTGGCTTGGCATACGCATACCTACTTCGGGCATTTTGAGCATTTCTTTAAAAATGCGGCTGCGGACTTCCTCGAAGGCTTCTTCGGTGGCGGGACTTGTGCTTAAAAAGGATTTGACATTAAATTTTTCTTGTAAAATATCGGCTTTGGGCGGCACTCGTTCCCGGTGCCCATCCATGTCTATCTTGGTTTGTACCACCAATAGCGGACTGCGCCCACTCAATGCTCGCGCCTTTTGCAACCAATAGTTCAAAGGATAATTCTCAAACTCCACCTCTTGCCCCTCTATCACTTCTTTGGCTTTTTCGGTGCGCTCGGTTTCCTCATCCCATGCCACTATATATAAGGCACGCGACTGCATAAATAGCCGATGCGTAGCATGATAGACTTCCTGCCCACCAAAATCCCAGGCATTTATAGTGAGTTGTATTTTTTCGCCCTTATAGCTCTGCTCAAATTGCTTCGTATACAACTGTATACCATGCGTAGAATTTTCCTTAGGGTCAAAGCTATTTTCAAACAGGCGTTTTAGTATGCAGGTTTTACCCACGCGCCCATTTCCTGCGAGTATTAGCTTGGCTTCATAGTTGATTTCGTTTTCCTGCGCGACATCATCTAGCCAATTTTTGAGGTCTATGAGGCAATTGTCTTGCTTTGCTATTTCGGGCGGGATATTGTCTAATTCATTCGTGCCGATTGTTAGCCCCACTAAAGCACCCAAATAGGGGCGTTCTATAGCAAAATTTTTACTATGACATCCAGATATGTCTAATATGCGTAGGTTTTCTAGATGCTCTAAGTGCTCGATTTTTTCGATTTTATTGTAGCGAAGGTTCAGGCTTTGCAAATTCACCAAAGCGTCTAAAGCTTCAATTTTTTCGATTTTATTGTAGCGAAGGTTCAGGCTTTGCAAGTTCACTAAATCGTTTAAGGCTTCAATTTTTTCAATTTTATTGGAGTTAAGGTTCAGGCTTTGCAAGTTCACTAAATCGTTTAAGGCTTCAATTTTTTCAATTTTATTAAATTCAAGGTTCAGGCTTTGCAAATTTGTCAAATTGTTTAGTTCTTCAATTTTTTCAATTTTATTGGAGTTAAGGTTCAGGTATTGCAAATTGGGTAAATTGTTTAGTCCTTCAATTTTCTCAATTTTATTGGAGTAAAGGTTCAGGCTTTGCAAATTA
>JAHDCQ010000214.1 GCA_020629845.1 Saprospiraceae bacterium
TAAATAGTAAAAATTAGAATCTGAATGGCATTCAATTTGCAAATAAATCGTACTCTTGTAAAAAAAGCAGCCCAAATGGGCAAGACTGTACCACAGGATACGATGCAAGCAGAATGGCAAGAAATACAGGCAGCACAGCGCAATCCAGCGCATTTCCAACCGCTTTATAATCGGTATTACAATCCGATATTCCGATATATCTATCGCCGCACTAATAATGAAGAACTGACCGCAGACCTTTGTTCACAAGTCTTTTTGAAAGCACTACAGAAATTAGGTGGCTATGAATACAAAGGCGTACCGTTTTCGGCTTGGCTTTATCGCATTGCCAGCAATGAAGTGGCACAACACTACCGCAATACGCAAAAAACACGCGTAGTAAGTGTAGAAGATGCCAACTTAGGTGACATGATAGACGAATTGGAAGAAGACAATACCGAAGCACAACGCGCTCAACTCATCAAAATGCTAGATGGCTTAAATGAAAGCGATTTGCAACTGATAGAGCTGCGCTTTTTTGAGCAACGCCCCTTTAAGGAAGTTGCTGACATTATGGATATTACGGAAAGTAATGCCAAAGTACGTACTTATCGGATTTTGAAAAATTTGAAGAAAAAGATAGATAAATAGGTTTGAAACTTAGTTTGCCATTGAGATGCTGTGAAATATAGAAAATCTCACATCTTAGCATCTCACATCTAAAAAAATACATGAAGCAGAAATACAATATACAACGCAATCCAACACCGCTCAGTGATGCCGACATCGCCAAGCATCAAGATTTTGATGCCTTGATGAAAGCATACCAAGCGGCGGAACAGCCACCGCAGCGTACCGCCATTACGCGACGCATGTGGGTAGTGGGTAGTGCGGTAGCGGCTGCTTTGGTGGGACTTATTGCCTTTAGTAGCTTGTTGTTTTCGGATGGACAGTCCTATGAAGCACAACAAACTGCCTATTTTGAAGCGCGAGAATATGTCCAGCCTCCGATGACGAGTATGAAACCACAATTTGCCTCCTATACCGTAAATACTACTACGGGCGGTAGCTATGAATATGAAAATGCTACCCGCATTAATATACCAAGTGATGCCTTTGAAGATGCAAATGGCAATACGATTGAGGGCGATGTGAATTTATTCTATCGCGAAATGCACGATTATGTAGACTTCTTTTTGTCAGGTATCCCTATGACCTATGATTCGGCAGGTGTGACCTACAACCTAGAGTCAGCAGGCATGATAGAAATTTATGCGGAAAAAGATGGACGACGTGTACGTATGGCAAAAGATAAATCCATTGATATAGAATTGGCTTCAGTGATTGATGTACCCGATATTAACATTCCACCTGATTATAATATTTATAAACTGGATACAGCAAGCAGAACTTGGGTGTATCAAGAAATTGATAATATTCAGCTCTTAGATGAATGGGAAGATTTTGATGCGGATGACCCAAGAAAAGCAACACAAGAGGCATATAGAGCTACTTTAGCAAATATTAAAAAAGAAAGAGCAGCAGCTATTAATGCACTTGAAAATACAATTCCAACACCAATACAACCTGAACAACCGCGTCAGCGCAACCGTAGTCTACAAACCTTTGACTTAGACTTTTTGGAATCTTTTACAATTTCAAATGAAGCAAAAGCAATAAAGGAAAAATATGCGGGTGCGATTTGGCAAGTGGCAGAAAATAGCCAGCGTATTCCAGCTAATGCAGACCGTATTGAGTGGGAAGATGCCACATTGAAAAGCCTAGCAAAGGAGCAGTATCAACTGACTTTGATTCGCTCGGATAGACAATTGGAGTTGATAGTGGAACCTGCCGTGAAGCAAAGCGATTATCAAGCTGCTTTAGCAAATTATGAGCAAGCACTCGCTACCTACGAAACACAATTAGCCGAACGCGAAACGCAATTAGCAAAACGTCGTACAACGATAGAAAGTGAAGCTACAAGCAAGCGCGAGCAAGCTACGGCAGATTTCGAGACGAAATTAAAAGAGCAAAATACAAATGTACGCCCACGCAAACGCAAGGTACTGAACAAGTTCAAAGCAACTAGCTTAGGTGTATGGAATTGCGACCGCCCCATACCACCAATGGAATATGAAATGGAAGTAGAGTTTGTGGATGCTACGACAGGAACAACTTATGAGAACACCACAGGCTACTTAGTAGATAAGAGTCGAAATACCATTTATCGTTTTCTAGTGACAGAAAACACCCGATTGAAATTTAATCAGCAATCCGACAACTTCCTGTGGTTGGTGACGGCAAATAACGAAATTGCCGTTTTCCGACCTGAACAATTTAAGGCTTTAAAGTCGAACCAATCGAAGCACACATTCCGCTTAGAGCGTATGCCGAACCGTCTGGAAAATGAGACAGATATTCGAAGGGTTTTGAGTATTTAGCGTACTCTGAATCGGTAATAATGCAAACGCGACCCCATCGGCATTATACACCTTAAATAATCTTGACGTTCCGATTAGAAGGGCATAGGTAACAGCAATAGTGGCAAAGTGTGAAAAGGACAAAGAAAGTGATATTAGGAATAATATCACTTTCTTCTCTTACTCAATTTGTGCTAAACAAATAGTCAATTAATTTCCCACATCCACGCTCATCGCCGTCATCATACCGAGGTGATTGCGATGCCGCACCGAAATTTGATACTTCAAACCTGCGTCAACATTCAAGAATTTGACAGGTGAAATACCATCATTACAATCAACTACCCAACCATCGCGACGCACCAAAGCTGCCATAGATCGTAGTACGTCATACGGTGCGTTTTCTTCGCGTAGTTCTAGTAACACCCAGTCCACGATACTCGTATTCGGATCAGTAACTGCCAACACTCCTGCGCCTGGATTAGCATTTCGGTTACCTGGACTAAGCCCCATTGCGGAATACGGTTCTTCTATCGGAATAAGATTCGCGACACGCAAATCGTCCTTCATGGTATTTGTAACTGCATTCAAACTACCTTGCAAAAACACCCGCACTGATACCTCCACACTTATCGCCCCTAAATAGCAGTTTGGATCAATAGAGGCACTAGAGGTCACCAAAGGTACTTTCGGTTGGATGTAGGTATCCGTCAAGAAAGTCGCTTCAATAGCATCATCGCTACCGCCCATCCAATCTTGTAATATTGAACCAAAAACCTGTCGATAATCGTGTTGCATGGCAGTTGGATCAGGCGCGTTTTGACTGTCTAGTGCATTTAAGTCGATGTTATTCCCTGTTACGCCCCCTTCTACACCACTCCCGATGACCATCATCGAACCTAGCGTACCGTGATCCAAGCCATAGTTACCATTCTGAACCACCTTTCTACCAAATTCTGAAAACACCACCGTTATCACTTTATCTCCTAGACCTAAAGCATCCAAATCGTCTTGAAATGCTTTGATGGCGTTGTTCATATTAGCAAGCAAATTAGCATGTGTACCTGTACTAGTATTCCCTGCATCCACTTGGTAGGCGTGGGTATCATAGCCGCCTTGTGCTGTCATAAACACCTTAGTACGACTACCACCACTTAGCATCCTAGCAACAGTTTTCAATTGATCAGCAAGGTCATTATTACTTGGATAAGTCACTGAAGCCGAATTCGCTCCTGCATTGAACGTATTGGTGATGGTAGGAGCATAAACGTTTACACTATTTTCAATTCCCATGATGTAAGCCAACTTACCACCAAATTCCGTAGCAGGAATAGGGTCAATAGTTGGGCCACCAATGGAGGAAATTAAGGAGTAGTAGCCTGAAGGGTCTTGCCCTGATAGGTTTATTTCAAAGCGATGTTGTTGTGGTGGATGAAAGCCCCCATTATCCATGCTACCGAGCAAAAGTCCTAATGGGTCAGGTTCGCTCATAAAGGGAATACCCTCGTAATACGGATAGCGATTGTCGAGGAAACGTCCTACCCAGCCCGAATTGATGTTCGACATTGCTTGGCTAGAACCATCGCCACCACTCAGCCAAAGGTCGGTCGCTTTGAAGTGCGAACGATTGGGATCAGGCATACCTACGCCTTGTATAATATTCACTTTGCCAGTGTCATACAAGGATTTGATACCTGTGAGAGAAGGATGCAAACCTATTTGCTGTGCTGCGGGCAATGTGCCATCTAGTGTGATTAAATTCGCCGTAGGCAAATACATATCAGGGCGGTGCCCTGCATAGATTGCATGTTGATTGAGTGGAACAAAGGTGTTAATAGCATCATTTGCACCATTCAAATAGACCATGACCATCACGCGATCTGTAGGCTCGCAATTGAGTGCACCCAACAGGCTAGGTGTGGCAAAAGTACGTATAGGAACGCCGTTGATGAAAATTGGGGTTGCTGCCAGTGGGCTGGCTATTTTTAGAAAATCTCTTCTTTTCATTGGAAATAATTTTTGCTTGAGGCTGCTTGGAATGCCAAAAGCCAATTACTAATCGCAAAACACATCAAAACATCTGATACTCCGGCGAACTCATCACTATCTCAAATAGATTGTTCAAAGCCACATCTACGGATGCTTGTGCATTGGTATCACCACTTTGTGCATTTTGCCATTCAAACATCCAATTGATAGTACTCAAACCACTCAATAGTGCTTCGCGGAAATAGTTGTAGCGTTTGCTAGTGTCACCAGGACTCAGATAGCCATCTGGCATTTCTGGCAGCGTATTTTCCAATACTTGAATTACTAAGGCATCCGCATCTTCGGGTGTACTAAAATTTGCTAGTACTAGCGCAGGTAAATCTGGCTGAAAAGCCGTACTAGCGGTGATGAAACCGCCATTATCCAATCGTCTGCCATCTAATAACTTTCGTATGAAAAGATAGCGTGGTGCAATGGTAACAGAGTTAATCCAGTTATTGCTGTAATGTGGTGCTTTGTAGAAGCCCGCAAAACCATCTACATTGGCAGGAAACCAATCTTGCCCCATGGTGTAGATGTTATACCAGAAAGACTTATCCCAGAAGCGGTCGTAAAACTCCTGCGTATCCGTGAACGGGTCAGGCATCACCGAACCCATTTCTAGCATACTAAAGGTGTGCAGGTGTAGCATGATAGGAGAGCGGATTTTTCCTCCAATAATTTCGTCTGTGCTGCTACTATCGTCTTCGTCATAGAAATGTACACTCTTGAAAAGCAATTTTAGTGTGCCTTCCAATTCGTAATTATCGCTTTGTAGCTGAATTGCTAATGGCTCAATAACGTCCGCTTCAATTTCTGCATTAATGATGTCACTCACGAAGAAGCGATATAACTTTCGACAATACGCCCGTGCTGTTTCTAGTTGCCCAAATAACATATCCAAAAAATCATCCATTTCTCGATCCATGTCTGCTTCATCTACTGCACCTGTGATCGTCTGATTTCCGAAGGCAGCGGAAAAAGTTTTGTCATTAGGATCATGATGTCCGTAGTTTTTTGTGCCTTGCACGAAACCTGTATCAGGGTCGAAATTATTGTAGAAACTAATATCGTAGTTAAAGGCTGTATAGCCCGTAAATACCCGCGCTGTTTGTGTAATATCGGCTTCGGTATAGTTGGTATAGTCTTGTGGTCCGATTTGTGGGCCTTTCAGGATGGTGAATAATTCCAAAAATTCGCGTGCATAATTTTCATTCGGATTACTTGCCAAATTATCCCTATTGTCCAAGTAATAAGACATATTGATGTCTCGTGTCATTTTATGTGCCAAGACTTTCAGATTGCCCTTTGCCATATAATGTACCAAACGTAGGTAATTGAAACCTGCTTTCCCGTTGAGGTGCTGGCCAGTCACCCAAATAGAACGTAGCCAAGTTGCTAAACGACCTCGCATAGAAGTATCGCTAAACATTTCGTAGATCCACCAATCATTTACGGCATTGCGACGTTTCATGTTCGATAGTCCACCGTGGGCATCAGTAAAAGGCACTTCTGTTAGCCAGTCAAAATTATTGATGAAAGAACGCGGCCCTGCTGGTAGTGCTTGTGCTGGAAAAACGAGTAGTTCATCTACTGCTTGGTCAGCCGTTTTGAGCGCGAAGGCATCAATACGTGCTTTGGTGATGTGATAGGTTGTTCGTCGTAGCAAATGTGCGGCAAGTCGCTTGCCCAATGCCCCCGAACGTTGCGTCAAAGAAGCCATGTATTTGTGTATGTATGTGTGTTTAAACTCGACTACTTAAGTAGTGTTGGTCAAAAAGAAATAGTTCAATTATCCATCCATTAAGCTGTTCAAGCATCTGGAATAGTAGTTTTTGAGTCTATAAGGAATCAGACAATAAGGGAACTTGTAAAATATAACCTACCAATTTTACTTGCTCTTTTTCCTTTATGCTGCGTTAAAAAGCCTCGACAGAACCAGCTATGCCTACGTTTTTTGCCTTGCTTAAAGAAAAAATAGCTTCGCAAAATTTGGTAGCTTATTTTCTACAAATTCCCTAATATCCATATAATTTTCTCGATTGAAGTGTTAGCAAATGATGTTCCACCCCAACCCTTATTCCAAGCGGAGATAAAAAGTAGTTGCCACTTCTAAAAGGTATCGGTGATAAAAATTAGAAGCGAAAATAATGCTATAGGCAGTATTATATAAATAACTGACTTTGAGTGTATGGAGTATTCTAAATATTACCATTTTTCAAGCCCATTTATTCAACGGGCTTGAAAAATGTAAAAAATTACTGCTTCAGTTCCGCATAGTGCTTATAGAAATAAGGAATTGTCTCGATGCCTTTATAGTAATTGAATAAACCATAATGCTCATTCGGAGAGTGAATATCATCCGAATTTAAGCCAAAGCCCATGAGTACCGTTTTCACGCCTAGTACTTTCTCGAATAAGGCTACAATCGGAATACTCCCACCGCCACGCTCTGGAATCGGAGCTTTGCCAAAGGTTTGTTCCATTGCCTTGTACGCTGCCATATATTCAGGCGTATTGGTTGGCGTAACTGCCGCCTCTCCACCATGATGTGGCTTTACTTTTACTTTTACGCTATCTGGTGCGATAGATTCAAAATGCTTTGTGAATAGCTCTGTAATTTCATCTGAAGACTGATTCGGAACTAGACGCATACTGATTTTTGCAAAGGCTTTCGATGGCAAAACCGTCTTCGCTCCTTCTCCAATATAGCCACCCCACATACCATTCACATCCAACGTTGGACGAATAGAAGCACGCTCTATGGTCGTATAGCCCGTTTCGCCATGCACATCTGCTATTTCAAGGGCATTTTTATACGCTTCTTCGCTGAAAGGCGCAGCATTCATCTGCTTGCGCTCACTAGCATCTACTACCGCTACTTTATCATAAAAACCTGGTATGGTGATATGATTATTTTCATCCTTCAAGGAAGCAATCATTTCACACAAAATATTAATAGGATTCCCAACTGCACCACCATATACGCCAGAGTGCAAGTCTTTATTTGGCCCTACAACTTCTACTTCCAAATAGCTTAAACCGCGCAAGCCTGTTGTAATAGAAGGCACATCATTTGCAATGATAGAGGTATCCGAAATGAGTACTACATCTGCTGCTAGACGTTCCTTGTTGGATTCACAAAAATCGCCTAAATTATCCGAACCCACTTCCTCTTCGCCTTCTATCATAAATTTCACATTACAAGGCAATTCATTCGCTGCTAACATCGCTTCAAATGCCTTGACGTGCATATACATTTGCCCCTTATCGTCACAAGCACCACGCGCAAAAATCGCACCACCTGGATGAAGTGGCGTTTCCTTAATTACAGGCTCAAATGGTGGTGAATCCCACAAATCTATCGGATCTGGTGGCTGCACATCGTAGTGACCATATACTAAAACCGTAGGTAAGTCGGGATTGATGATTTTATCGGCATAAACGATAGGATGCCCTTTGGTTGGCACTACTTCTACATTTTCAGCACCTGCTTTTTTGAGTTTTAGTGCTACGTATTCTGCCGTTTTTCGCACATCATTTCGGTAAGCAGAATCGGCACTCACGGACGGAATTCTAAGCAACTCCAACAATTCTTCCAAAAATCGCTCCTTGTTTTCCGCGATATAGTTTTGTACGTTTTTCATTAATTTGGCTGTTTGGCTATTGGCAAAAGCTATTGGCTGTTAGCTGTGGATTGATAAACAATCAAAAGCCAAAAACCAAAAGCTAAAAGCTAAAAGCCGATTTTAATCGTAATATTTATTTAGAGCATCTAGCAATTGTTCCTCCGAAAGTCCTCGATATAATTTTCCTCTAAAGGCATAGGAAATAGACCCCGTTTCTTCTGAAACAATGAAAGATGCAATATTTGCTTTTTCTGTCACGCCCACTGCCGCACGATGACGTAAACCCACACGCTTTGGCAAATTTGAACTATCGGACACAGGCAACACAACACCTGCGGCATGGATTTTATCATTGGAAATAATCACCGCGCCATCATGCAAGGGGCTTTCTTTGTTGAAAATACTTTCTAGCAAATGTTGGCTAATATCCGCATTGAGCTTTGTGCCTGCATTGCTAATAAATTCAATATTTAAGTCACTTGCCAATACTATAAGTGCGCCTGTTTCCATCTTACTCATCCGAAGCATGGCAGCTTTGATGGCTTGCACATGTTTTTGCTGTTCGCTGGTATCTTGCTTGCCTTCACTAGGCAAAATGCGTTCCCAGAAATTGGAGCGTTGCTTCAAAGCACTATCGCCAATCATCAGCAAAAAACGTCGAATTTCGGGCTGAAAAATGACGACTAGAATCACTACGCCCGTTGCTACTAAAGCATTCAACAGCTTAAGCAAGAGCGTCATATTCAACAAATCCACAAGCCAATAGAACGCCATCAGTAGCGCAATGCCTACAAAAATATTGAAGGCAATATTGCCCCGCAAAAGCTTATACATGCGGTACATCAAGTACCCAACGATAAGCACATCCAATACATCCCAAATTCTAATTGGCAAAAAACCTATTTGCATAGCTCGGTATCTAACTGGTTTACGGTATCTTTGCGCTCTAAGATGCTTCTTTCGAGTGGTTTCTTTGCACCGTGAAATAATAAAATATTCATTGTTTGATTTTAACTCAAAATGAATACACCAAAAAGTGTAGGCAATTTGAGTGAAAGTCAAACATCAAAAGATGAATATTATTATTGAACTCCTACTTATTGTAAACCAATT
>JAHDCQ010000215.1:0-2963 GCA_020629845.1 Saprospiraceae bacterium
CTTCACGGCGCGGAGTGTAAAACGCTCTTTGAGTTTTAATTTTCTTCCAACTTTTTTTGCTATTGCTTTTCGGTCAAGTTGAACAATATCTTCTGCGGGAAGCTCAAAAATAGATTGTATAGGTGCTTTTGCGTTAGGAGATGTACCAATACCGAATACATAAAATGGTAAACAAAGGCATAGCAATACCCCTGTGTAAATTAGGCTTAATTTACTCATTATCAGTTATTTTTGTTGCAATAAATAATTTGTTTAAAAGAGTAAGAAAAGAATGTTTTGGTTGTATCTTCGGAAGAAATAATCTAGTGCATCAACCTACAAATAGCTTTCATAGTTATACAAAGAGTAGGTTCAGCTATCTTACAGCTAAACCTACTTTTCGTTCATTATTTCACTTTTACAAAGCGCAATAATTCGCCTTCCTGAGCCAGCAATTTTAAATAATACGTACCAGCCGCGAGTTGCTGAATAGTAATCGTACCATCTCCAAGCTTATCTGTTTTTATAAGCCTGCCATACATATCAAAAATTTGATAGTCGGTAGTGGCATCATAGCTGCTAAATACCTGCAAGCTTTCCGAGGCTGGATTGGGTGCAAGTTGTACTTTTTGACGAGCGGGAGTAGGCATCAACCCTTGTCCTGCGGAGGTGATTTCAACAGGAAGCACTAGCACATTATTCTGCTCATCTTGTTCTTGTATTTGTTCGTTTACATCTACAAAGGCAATCAAAAAGCGGTTGCCAAGCTGCGTACCCACAGGAATATTCACAGCAGCCGTAGTAGGAAAATTGCCAAGACCCAAATTACCCGTAATAATTTCACCAATGGCTGTATCATCCGCGCTTAAATTTTCATCTTCGGATAGGGTGAAGGTGATTTCAAAATCGCCACGCACACCAGCAGAACCGACATTAGCAATGTCTAACATAAAACGACTAACTTCACCACGTATAAATCGCAAAGGCGAATCTACATTTTGCAATACTAAATCGGGCAAAGCTGTAGCCGCGATAAATTGCACAAAGTCATCTTCTGAAGGATTATTATTATTCGGTACGGAATCTATATCGTCTTCATTAGCCGCTACTACTTCGGCAGTAAATTGAAGGTTTGGCACTCTGCTGAATAATTGTACTTCCAGCCTTGCACTACCACCTGCTGGAATGCTAATATTTGACCACAAACCATTATCGTACGCACCACTCGACAGTACAGGCACAGAACCACCGACCTGTACTGCTTCATTCGCATCTAATTCTAAAGCAACAGCAACACCTGTGGCATCTACACTGCCTTTATTTTCTAGTATAAAGCTAAATGTACCCGATTTCCATTGCCCAATATCAGGCGAATCGGTGAATAGGGAAAGTTCTAAATCAATGCCGTCATTAAGGGTATTGCGGCGGGTGAATAGGACATCTATTTGGTTATTATCTGGATTGGTATCTTCTAAATGTGGACTTGTGACTATGGTGCTAAAAGCAAACTCTTCCGAAGTGTTTTCAGGTGCTATTCGGTAAGTCACGCGTATAGTGCGGCTTTCGCCTGCATTTAGGCTTGGTATAAACCAATACAAAGGTACCGTAAATACATCAGCAGTTTCTTCTCCAAAAAACCAAGTATCATCGGGTACTTCTACATCAACTACTTGCCCAAACGTCCTAAATTCATAAGCATAGATAGTACTTAGATTATATGCAGTTTCATTACTATTATTGGATACTTGCAAAGTGTATGATAGCGTTCCGTCTTCGCCATAGGTGAGGTCGTTTGCTGCAAAATCTAGGGCGAGATCTAGTTGTTGCTTTTGACAAAAAATATCAATATCATAAGTATCTTCATTTACAAATGGATTGGCCACATTCGGAAATTGGAGTGCATACCCCACTACGGTATTGAGGTCGCCTACAATGGTGCCTGGCAATAATAATTGCTCGAAAGGAATCGGATACTGAATTGTAATGGTACGCTCGCTAGCTGCTGGAATGCTAGGAATTTCTACAGTACCATGTCTATCTAGCAGAATATCGCCTCGACGATTGCTTTGTCTGCGATACAAACTTAGCGGTTGTAGGGTAGAAGCAATGGTGCCATTATTACGAATCGTAATATCAAAATTCAAATCGCCTTTGGGTTGTGGAAATTGTATAGGGCAGGTGTTACTGATGATTTCTAAAGCCGCTTCTTGTTGTAATTCTGTAAATCGAAGACTCGGACTATTATCGTCTGGATTAGTATCTATAATATGTGGACTAAACACACTACCCCTAAGCACAAATTCTGTTCCTGCAGAATAATTTATCCTGCCCTGCACTTGAATCGTCACGGTATCTTTAGCTTCGATGCGTGGTGTAGTCCAATCGTACAGAATTGAACCAGTTGAGCGATACGTGGTAGTATAGGTGTTTTCGTTCTTATCTGCTTCGAAGGACACTAAATCCATTCCAAGATTGCCTCCAACCGCATAGCGTACTCGTACATTATGAGCGGGAGTATCATTTTCATTGATGACAAGAATAGTATAGTTAATTATGCCTTCTTCAACATAGGTAGAATTATCGGTGATTATTTCCGCGCGTAAATCCCCCTCTGCTTTTTTGCAAAATAAATCTACTTCTACATAGCCATCCTCAAAAGGCGCGAAGCCATCAGGTCTTTCCTCAAAGGAAAAAGTATATGCTTGCGTGCTTAAATCCCCGTAAGCAATATCGCCTATAAAGCGCGGTGTAAAACTTTGTATAAAGGTGGCTTCAAAAGTCAGACTTTGACCTGCTGCTATGGCTGGTACTATGGTTTCGCCTTGCTTTGTAAATTGATATGGCGCGTAACGACCGCCGCCAATACTTGATAGCCGATACAAAGGGGTAGGAGAGGAAGCACTAGAACCATTGTTCCGTACTGTGATTTGGTAGGTCAATTCGCCATTTGGTTCTGGGTATTGTGGTGGGCAAGTATAGCTGAG
>JAHDCQ010000215.1:3063-9063 GCA_020629845.1 Saprospiraceae bacterium
TGTTTGTGGTGCAGCTTGCTTGTACTTCGGTTTTAGTATTGCAGCCTGTGGCATTATCGCGGATTATCGAATTTTCATTATTAGGATAATTGATAACATCTTCACAGAAAGAATTAATGGCACAATTGCTAAGACTAGGATTGTTATATACTCTAAAATAAGGTTGTTCTACATTGAATCGGGCATTACCTAAAGCAGAAATATCATTGAGCGAAGGGTTATCAATAATTTCCAAACCAAACGCAAGGAGTTGAAGATCATCTAGTCCATCCAAACTTTTTAAGTTTGAATTAGATATTATTTTAATAATTGGAATATATTCTAGTGCGCTAAAATCGCCTAGATTAAGCAATTGTTGGTTATTTATAATAGCTATATTAGATAGAACTTGACTAAGTTGGTTAAATTCTAGACGTTCTAATATGGGGTTGCTAGATATATTTAAGATGGTTGTCCTTTCAAGATTCAAGTTTATAATAGGTAGGATTCCATTTTCAGAAATATTGATAGTCTTCGCGATTTTTAAATTCTGTAAACCTTCTAAGGATGATAGAGCAGTTCTGTTAACAGACAAGATATCTACTTGAGTCAAGTTGCTCAACCCATGTAGATTTGTAATGTTATTTCCGCTTATTACTAAAGTTTGTACCTCTGTACAGTTTGGATAGCTAAGGGCAAAGTTGTCAATTTGACTTTGTTGTGTAAACTCTAAAGTGCTAGGAATAGTACATGTCGATTGAGCATTTATAGAGGTGGTGTAAGCGATTAGTCCAAATAACAAAAGCAGTCGCTGTAAAATAGAAGTTGTAGACATTGTTTTATTTGTTAAGATGAAAAGAACGAGGCACCAAAAGCTATGTTTTACGTGTAGCATTTATTGAGTCCTCGTTCCAAAGCTTATCAAGCATTATGCCTGATAAGTAATGTGTACTTATGCTATAGTGTCAGCAACTTGGAAATGTCGCTTCTTTTGGAATGTGAAGCCTGTAAAAAAACCTCAAAGTGGTAAATACTCAATGAGTGAGTTGTGAATGACTGAGTGAGCGAATAGAATCTAGAATTATTCACTCATTTATCATTCTTTCATGCACTCATTGAGGACTTACTCAATGTGTTGGTAAGAAACTGTTTTAGAGCATGGTTGGAATTTCTTGGCTGTGAGGGGGATTTGGAGGGCTATTGGAGACTCGTATAACTATACTGCAATTTCTCCAAGCGCAATTTTAAACTCTGCAAAGCTTCCTTCACTTCTTGCATATTGCTACGCACTACTTCGCCCCATTTTTTATCTACGAAAATGTTGTCTTCCAAGTGGTTCAGCTCACTCGGTGCATGTTGGCGCACTTTTTCTTCTTGTTGCGTGATGTAGTTCGTGAGTTTTTCGTAGCGCTCTTCCCAATATTGCTGCACGATTTTGTGTGGTTTTTTGTAGATGATTTCTGCGCGTTCTTGTTGTAAGGTTTTCAGTCCGAAGCTGAGTAGGCTATCATTAAACTGTACTTCTATGACATGCTGTTGCGCGCCTTTTTTACTCCGCAGCCGATTGACAAGGCTAAAGTTTTGGTCATAAAAATTCGTTACACTCGTATCACTCACGTCCAATTGGCGATATTGTTTGATGGTCACATATTTGCCTTCGAATTGATTGTCTTCCTTCAAGAGTTCATAATATTCCTCATTTATCGGCATCAATTGTTCCTCTGTGATGTTATGTTTTACTTTTATTTCCGCATCTACATCCGCTTCAAAATCGGCGACTTCCTTTTTTAAAGCTTGTAAATTGACCGCCATCGAATAGCCATGCTTGCGTACTGCGTCCGTCACGGTATCGCGGATAATTTCTCGGTGCATGGGCGTATTCCAAAGGCAATGCGTCATCAAAAAACAGTCCATCAAATCTACCTTGTCGCGCCCATTCAGGAAGGCAGAGGTTCGCATGAGGTGCACCATTTTTTTCCAGCGTCGGTCGTGTATCAGGATTTGTTTATCGGCATTATTGGGTTTCGCATTGTGTTCTTCGAGTTGATATTTTACCAATTGCACGGTGTTCAGCACTTCCGCAGGTACTTCTATCGCATCTATGGCTTTTGACCATTCCTCTAACTCGCTTTCACCTAGCTTTACCTCCGTCGGAATATTGTCTTCATATACATCTTCCGTATTGGTAATCATAGTGATGAAGTTGTTGAAAGTCTTGATATTCCCAATTTCGAGCCGTACTAGGAATCTATCCCAAATCGGGGCGAGGCTTTTATTTTGTGGTGGCAATTCGTTGGAGGCTGTAATAATCCCCCGAATATTCACCTTCATATCCTCGTCGCCATTGCGGTATATTTTCTCATTCAGTATGGTCAAAAGCGCGTTTTGAATAGCAGGACCAGCTTTCCAGATTTCATCTAAGAAAATGATATTCGCACCAGGTAAATAGCGGTCGGTGAGGCGTTCGTATTTATCTTCTTCTTTTAGTTTTTTGATGGAAATTGGGCCAAAAATCTCATCGGGCGTACTGAATTTACTCATCAAATACTCGAAGGATTTTCCATCTCGAAACGCAAATTTCAAGCGACGCGCAATCAAACTTTTCCCAACACCAGGCGGGCCAAGTAGAAAAATGCTTTCGCCAGCAAGTGCAGTCAAAAGCGCGAGTTGCACGGCTTCTTCGCGTTCGTATAAACCTTTGCAAAGTGCCTCTAATAATTCTTGAAATCGGGTTCGGATGTCGGTGTTTACTGCTATTTCCATGAGGGTGTAAACAGCAGCTTATTCAAAACGTTTATCAATTTTGGATAAAAAAATCGTCTATCTTTGCCCCAATCAGACAAATTGAACTCACTCGAATAATATGTCATCGCTTAGTCCAGAAATGTCTTTATTGTTGATTCCAGTATTCATTAGCGGAATATTGGGATTGTATTTTCTTTTTTGAACAACTTCATCACTAAAAATACTTATCATGAAGATGTAGGTTATATTTTTTATTTATAGATTTATTGGAATCCATAAAATAGTTTCGAATTTCTTCTTTATAGTTAGAAATAAGTAATTTTTCCTCTCTAATAATGTCAATATAACTAAGGATTTTATAGAATAAATAAGTGGGTATTTTTTTACTAAAAAGATTAGAAGGGCGATAAGCATTATAAGTGAAATGATTTATAATTCTTAGCAGCTTAGTATTTAAGTTAGATAATGATTTATTAACTTTTACAGGGGATAAATCTTCTAGTTCAAGTTGATTTAGGTTTAAGAAAGGTGCTAGTTGTCTATCAAATTTAGCCCTATCAGTAAATATGTCTTCATATTGTATTACCAGCACATTCTCTTGACCAAAAATCTCTACGTAAAGGTCTATTATTCTTTCGTAATTGAAATAATCTCTGTAGAAATAAGGCATAGAGTTATTGTTCCAATCGAAAAAATTGGATATTTTAAGTACACCTCCTGATTTAATATATTGTTTGTAAGTAGACTCCAGCACATCAGTTTGATTGCGAATAGTGATAATAATTTTATTAATACCAAGAGCTTTTAATCTTCTTGCAATTTGAGTTCGATTCGGAAATTGGGTTCTTATATGATGTCCAGTGAGTGGTTCATAGGATAACAACATGTTCAAATCCATTTTTTGAAAATCCATCAATTGCCTTTGACTTGCATCTTTGTTATAGTAGCTATCATCCTGATTAATAATATTATCCAATAATATTTTTATCTGATTTACCTGAGTCCAATCTACGTAGTTTATATATTTTATTTTTGGGAAAACCTGCTTTTGTAGATATGTTGTACCTGTTTTAGGAAAGCCAATATGACACACTATTTCCTGCATAATTATTTTGTGTATTTTATGTTTCATTTAGACTTTGGACAGCCTAGCCTCCACTTATGAAAAAAGGCAAAAGAGTTACTAGTGCATCAACCCGTAAATAATTATCAACTTTAACGGCTTCTTTTCCCGTTATTCTTCGTTATTCGTCGGTCAAATAACCAGTTATGCTCCCTCCTCATGCCTCAAATAACGAAAAAACAAACACTTTAAAGTTGATAATTACTTACGGGTTGATACACTAGTGTATGACAAAAAAAGTAACATCTTCTGCCTGTAAATCTTATATTCAAAGATACATTGCCAAAGTGGGACGAGCAATTTATTGATGGCATTAGCTTCTTATCAAGGAGCTAGTAGTCCGACAGAATTGAGTGAATCGCCTGTATTTCATCACCAATATTCTAATTTGATACACAAGGCAATCGCATAAAAAATTATGCTCGTTAAAGTTGTGAAGTTGTTGAGTCGCTTTTTGTATTTCGAAAGTTCAAATAATCGTACTTTTCCTACAAATGGTTTGAATACAAGTATTCGAACCTAAAATTTGGTCGGATTCCTGTATTCAGTCGCACAAAATCATCCACACTCTTATTCTTGCCCTTGTCATTTCGAGTAGTAGTTACAATTCATCCTCAAAAAAAGACAGTTCATTCCACTTCTTTTTCAAAATAGGAAGGATTCCTGCTACTTGCAATCGTAATCGTAAACGAAAATAGACAGACATGAAAAACATTGGAATCATCTTATTAGCAATCTGTATTAGCAGCTTAGTGTATGGACAAACTAGCAAAATAGACAGCTCTGATTTCTATCAGTATTACGAACTAAACTTATCAACGAAGGACAATTTACATACTGCTGCTTATAATGGTTTGACGGCTTATAAAGGGCTACAAAATGCCTTGCTGTATGGCTTAGAACCTGCTTTGCCTGATAAGTTGGGTGGTGCAGTCAGTGGTTTGGTAGGCTTCGGGCTTACTTATTATGCAATGTTGTATTCGCATGAGTTTGGGCATGTCATCCGTACAAAAAATGCAGGCGGCAAATTTGAATTTCACAACCACAATCTGCCGTTTCCTTATACGACTTTAGATTTGCCTGAGGATGTGAAGCTAGTGGACGAAGCCCTTTCTGTAACAGGTGGATTTGAGGTAAACTACCTAGCCGCGCGAAGAATACAGAACGACTTTATGGAATATAATGGGATGTATAATACGGAATTGGGGCTTTACTTTGCACACCGAATGATGTTGCCCATATATACCACTTTGATAATACCCGTTGATCCAAACGAGCCAAACACTTGGATAGATACCGCAGGCGATCCTGTGCATATTACACATCCCGTATGGAAGATGTATAATGATGGCAAAGTATTTGAAGAAGATGGCAGCGTGACAGAAGGTTTGGTGGATTTATACAACAAAACAAACATTTTAGGTACGTTTTGGAACTTAACCGACCCGACTTTTCTAAAGTCTGTGGGTAGTTTGTTCAAGAGTTCTAAAGATGGGCAGCGTCCCTGGTTTATACTTGGCGACCACGAAAATGGTTGGACATATGGTACGTCTTTCAATACGTCGCCTTTAGGCTATGAATTGTATTTGCATCAGTATGTGGCGCTTAATTCTAAGCTCTATCAACTGACCGTGAAAACGGGCGAACCATTCAAGAACAACTCTATCAACCTATACAGCCCGAACTTTTTTGAGAATGATAAACTGAAAATAGGCGCGGAAGTAGAGGTTTTTGACCAAGATATGTTCGGCAAGGGGTTTCATGCAAGCGGTGAATTGACGGTCGCTTTGGGTAAGCAAGTGAAAGCACGTGTGCAAGCAGGTTATAAAACAGAAGGTTACATCTTAGGCAGACAGTTGGAGGATGGATTGACGGGGCAGTTAGGCTTGATTTATGTGCGTTCGCAGAAAAAATAGCGGGCTAAAATGATAAAGCGAGAATAGAGACTAAGTACATTGTAAATTAAATTAATTCGTGTTTTGACGAAGCTTATTTTTTCAGTACTCGAGGCGCAAAATTGGAAACATAACGGGTTATGAAGTCCGATTTTGAAACGAAGAATACTGGAAAAAGAAGAAGTCATAAATGCGAAGTAATTTATTTTATAATGTACTAAGCACGATAAGTGTTTAGCTCTATTCTTGCTTTTTAGA
>JAHDCQ010000216.1 GCA_020629845.1 Saprospiraceae bacterium
AGGACAACCAAAGCTGTGTCAATTGGGTCAAGTTGTCCAAGCCTTTGATTTCGCTGATTTGATTCGAGGACAACCAAAGCTGTGTCAATTGGGTCAAGTTGTCCAAGCCTTTGATTTCGCTGATTTGATTCGAGGACAACGAAAGCTGTGTCAATTGGGTCAAGTTGTCCAAGCCTTTGATTTCGCTAATTTGATTCGAGTACAACCAAAGCTGTGTCAATTGGGTCAAGTTGTCCAAGCCTTTGATTTCGCTGATTTGATTCGAGCCCAAGTTTAAATATGATAATTGAGATAAATACTGAATTTTATCAGGAATTTCGGTTAGTTGATTTGAATTTTCTGTTCTTTTACCTTTATAATTCCACGTTTGTTTTTTTTCATCATAAAAATGTTCATTCCCAAAATTCAAACCTTCCAAGCAAGTCAATTCCCATAATTCATCGGGTATATTATCATTGGTCAATCCACAATTGCCTAAATCGAGTATGGTCGCGCGGCTTTCTTTGCAAGCTTGTATGCGGCGGCGGGCTTCGTTTATCATTTTTAGTAGTTGCCAAGCGGTGCTTGGCACAAGCCGCACTTTGCTATACTAAGAGCAGCTTGCACCAAGTACCACTTGGTGTGTTTACAGGTATACTTCAAACTTTGTCTAACGCAAATATATTGATAATCTTTCTACCTTTGAATTGGCAAAGGCTTATTTAATGCCGTATGCCTTCTTGCTTAGTAGCCGCCAAGCGTTGCTTGGCACAAGCCATACTTTGCTATACAAAGAGCGTCTTGCACCAAGCACCGCTTGGTGTTTACAGGTATACTTCAAATTCTTCTCGAAGATACGTATATGGATACGCTTTCCAAGTTTTCACCAGGTGTATTGTTACAGGATTATACACCAAATAACGCACTTGATGACACATATCTGCATAATCTCGAATGATATGGTCGTAACTTTCGCGCTGCCAAACTTTTTCCCCTTCCCTGCCAAGTAGGGTGTTAATTTTCCGTGCGGTATTGCTCTTCAAACTTTGCAATACTCGAAATAATTCTCCCTCCACTTTATCCACAATCAAATGCACATGATTGGACATGATGCAATAGGCAATCAAGCGGTATTTTGAGCCATCACGATAATGCAAAGCCTCTTGTACAATTTCCGCCACTTCAGGTATTTTCAGCCAAGTCGGGCCGCAGCGTGGATTATCCAGCAAGCTATCAAATTTGAAAAAGTAGTTATTCCAATCCGCTCTATCCCAAAGGTGGCTGTTTAGTTCTCGTTCTAGGCGCAATTGTTCCACCAAATCTTTTGGAAGCGAGCCTTGCAGTCGGAAGGTAATGGCAAATACAACTTTTGCGGGTTGCCAATGTGGTAAATTGCGTTGGTAATAGCGTTTCACCTGATGATTTTTTATTCAGTAGTTGCCAAGTGGTGCTTGGCACAAGTCGCCCTTTGTCCTACTAAGAGCGGCTTGCACCAAGTACCGCTTGGTGAATACAGGCATATATCTGCGTAATTGTGAAAGATGTGCTAACTGCCACCAATAAGCACGCGCTATGGCACACGCTTCTTCATACCAGGCTGCAAAATCTGAAAATCTTCCTCTTTCTTTTCGGCTTCTACCATGAGGCGTACATCTTCCAGCAATTTTTTAGCATCATAAATAATGCCATCCTTCACGGTATATTGCACGCCGCCTGCGCGGATAACTTCATTGTCATCGTTCAGCTTAATTGCGCCTGTACCATAAAGCACTTTTAGGTTTTGCAAGGGATTTTCATCCAAAATCACAAAGTCCGCCAATTTGCCGACTTCTACCGAACCGATTTCATCATCCATACCTAAGGCTTCTGCACCATTAAGGGTAGCGGCACGAATCACTTCTAAGGGATGAAAACCCGCTTCCCGTAGGAGTTCCAATTCTCGGATATAGGCAAAGCCATAGAGTTGATAAATAAAGCCCGAATCGGAACCTGCCGTCACGCGCCCGCCTCGGTTTTTGTATTCATTAATGAACTCCATCCAGAGTTGGTAGTTTTTGCGCCAGTCCACTTCCTCCTCCGTTCCCCAAAAATGCCAATACGAGCCATGCGAAATACGGCTAGGCGCGTAGAATCGCCAAAGCGACGGCATGGTATATTCCTCGTGCCACTCTAGGCGACGCGTGCGGTGTAGGTCGCGGCTGGCTTCGTAGATATTGAAGGTCGGGTCGAGGGTGAAGTCAAGTTCCAACAATTCGTCCATCACCTTATTCCAATGTGGGCTGTGTGGCTTCGCAGCTTGTTGCCATAGTCGGCCTGCTTCCTTGAAGCGGTGTTGCTCGTTTTGGTAGTTATAGTCCAAAGGATAATCCTGTACGGTGCGGTTTTCAAAGAGGGCTTCGGGTAGCCCGTACCAATGTTCCATAGTGGTGAGTCCTGCTTGGGCAGAATTGAGGACATTCCAGCGCGCTACGTCCATTTGTGCGTGGTGACAAGCCGAGCGTAAGCCAAGCTTTTTATTCTCCTCTAGGGCTGCCCCCATTATTTCAGGTGCTGCACCGAAGAACTTGATACCATCTGCGCCATTCTTTGCATTTTCGCGTACCCATTCGCGGGCTTGCTCGCCTGTGCTGATGGGGTCGTAGCTGCCTTGCCCGAAAACGGTATAGGCTTGAATGCGCGGTGCGGTAATTTCGTTATTCGCGCTGCGTTCCTTTTGGTCGAGTACCCAATCTAGCCCATTTCCACAAGAAGGATCGCGGATAGTGGTGATGCCATGCGCCATCCAGAGTTTGAATACATATTCGCCGCCTACACCTTGCCAGCGTCCACCAATATGCCCATGCATATCCACAAAGCCTGGCAGTAGGTACATGCCTTCGCAATCCAGTTCGTGCCCGCCTTCTTTGAGTTCAGGGCGGCGCGTAGAGTCAATCGATACGCCTGGGTAGCCTACTACATGGAGGCTTTTTATCACATTGTTTTCAATCACAATATCCATCGGGCCGCGTGGAGGTGCGCCATTGCCATTGATGAGTGTTACGCCCCGAATAATGAGTTGTGTCCATGGCCCGTCGCCATGTTTGCGGTCAGGTGCTTTATCAACAGGGGCTTGAGCACGTATTTGAAGTGTAAAAAATAGGAAGAATAGAACTTTGTAGCGCATGATGCTTGTTTTTTCATCAATCCAATCAGCTGTAAGGCTAAGGGCTTTACCTAAGTACAAAAAAGTCGTTAGCTTAAAAAATGCTGTTGAATTTATCCAAAACTACGTTTTTTCGGACAGTTTTACCTTGATTTTTTGAAATATTAATTTGGGAAAGCAGGCTAAACAAAATCGGCGGTGAATCAGATGTAATGTTGTCGCTACAAATTAAACTACCAAAAGCACTGTGCTTATCTCACTTGTCTAATTTAGAAGCGGTTTTAAAACCTTCGATAAAACGTCAGGTCTTTATCATTACATCTGACTCAAGCCAATCAAACATATTTTCTCACTTTATCTTTGTATGCACTCTCCCTCTATATCAATAGAAAGGCAAGTACTGCTTATTCTTGATGGTCAAATGGACAGACGTTCGCGATAATTATCGAGAGAAGTCGTCCATCCATTTGACAAAATTATCAAAGCGTCTTATTGTTTAATAATTTGCTGGCTGAATACGCCTTGTCCATTTAATGAATAAATGTTCACGAAGTATAAGCCATTTACTAAATCTGTAAGATCAAATTCGATTACATTTTCTTCTACTGTTATCACAGTCGTCTTCGCCAATGCACCTTTGCTATCGTGGATATTTATGATAAATTCGCCCTCGATGGTAGATTGTACTTGAAGTGTTTCCGATACTGGATTAGGGAATATATCCCATGCTTTGCCCTCTTCGATAATAACACTCCTCACATCAGAGTATTCATAATCACCGCTAAAATCTACTTGTTTTAAACGATAATAATTAATACCTTTTAAATAATTTGCATCTTCGAATGTATAACGATGTCGTTCAATAGTAGTGCCATTTCCATCTACTTTTCCGATAGGCACCCAAGTCTTAGCATCTAAACTGTGTTCAACTTCAAAATGGCTATTATCTAACTCTGAGGCTGTCACCCAAGTTAGAGCTACTAAATCATCTGTTTTATTGTATTCTGCTTCAAAAGTTACCAATTCTACAGGCGTACAAGTAGCGCCGCCATCTGGCATGATTACTTCATAGCAAGTGCTGTAAAATGAAGTAGGAGCATCCATAGGCTCTCGAATAGTCTCCATTGAGCCATCACAATTGGTTACATCTGTTTCAGTATATACCTCCAATATATAATTACCTGGAGCTAAATCATTACCTGCACCATCTTCTAGCAGATTCACACCTAAAGAAGTCGTTTGCCACCTTTGGTCAAGTACATCATCACTTGGTCTATTTTCACAAGAACCACCTGTTGGGAAGGTGTTTCCTTCAGGTCCTCCAGGAGGGCAATCATCAAGGAAACCAATGGTAGCACAGGTAAACATAGGAGCTGTCGTACCAACTTCGTAATAACGATAGCATATACGATTTTCAGTTACATTTGCATCTGTCCCCGTACCAATTCCATCACCACAACCACACTTAACGATATTCGTTTCTGCACCATCTAAAGTCAATACATCTTCAGCAGCACAAAAACCGCTCGGTTCAAAAGTAGAAGCTGCACCAACACAACTTGTATTGTACAGAGTAGCAATATCTCCTAAGCAAGCAGGTAGCGGTGGATTACCTGGTTGAAACTTACCCATATCCATGAACAAACCATTTACTACCAGCATAGTACGATAAACATCTGCGTCACCGATAGTGATATATTCTAGCTGCGGATCAACACATTCTCCACAAATATTATCCATTTCACGCCAGCCGCCTGTACCGTCACCATTTACGGAAAATTCATCTAAACCATCCGTCAATGGACAATTGCCTGCCGCATCACCATAGTAATAAGTAGGCGATTCGTTAGGATCTTGATCTGTAATTACACTACCATCATCATTAGAGCTACCTCCTAAACTTTCCGCTGCATAGTCCCAAGATGTAGCTGCTGTAGCTCCTCCTGTAGCATTATCATAATCACCTCCCATACAATCGCAATGTATTTCTATGGAATATCTACCTCTTGGTAAATTACAGGCATTTAAATTAGCAAAGTAAACATCATTACTACCATTTTCACCATTATACGTGCCATCTAATTCGCATACTACATCCGACGCAACTGCTGAATTGGTACAACTTGCTGTCATACCCCGTATAACGATTTTACAGTTGCTACCTTGCATTGCACCATCTGTACCTGTACCACCACAAAGGGCACCATCTACAAATACTTCCCAGTCAATGAACATATCACTAGAACCACTAGCAATACACTGATTAAATAGCGGTGTGCCACCACCTTGATTTCCTGTAAACTGGCTTATAAAATTCACCTGTGCTTCCAAAGAAAAACTAAATAGGACAAAGGCAACTAAAGATAAGATAAGTTTCTGTCTAAGTATTTTTTTAAACATGTGAAAGTGATTTTAGGTATAGCTAAATTCGTTCTAATTTCTAATTATACTATTAGTAAGACACTATTTGAGCTATAGAGTAAATAGTTGTGAATAATAAAAAAATTGGTAGATAGTTTTAGATTTCTAACTTACGTAAAAGGAAAGCTGTAAATAGATGCTTAGAATGTTAATTTAGTTGTACCCTAACATTTGTCTTCTATTGGTAACAAGTGATGCCTGTATCTATTTCAGCAATGTATAGATTTATTTAATTGATGTTCTTGTTTTACTAGAAAGGTAGTATATGCAGTCTGGTAAGCAGTCTTTGCGGATTATTACATAAAAATTAGGTACTACTTATTTAGCAATACTATTTTATACATAAGCGCAATATAAACTGTTGTAAATTGATGTTTCGTAATTCCGAGGCTAAAGTAAGTCATCTCTTTGTGAAAAGAAAATATTTTCTACAAATTTGTTACATTTTTATTTATAGTATTTATAAAAAAAAAATGAATTTTTCAAGATTTAATTTGCTCTGATGCCGTTTTCGTTTCTAGTTATTGTGTTTTCGGATTCGGTATTTTTTGTGAATACAGCAAGTAAGTCAACATCTTAAAAGCTATTTCTATTGCTTTTCCTATCAATTAGATAGACTACGTTTTACATGTTATTACCTCAATTAAGGGATTCCCTAAATTAGCCAAAGTGTCTGTTTTATCTGCTTATAGGCATAAAACTTATTTTATAACTTGCAGTTTGTTCAATACAAGGGCATGCTTATACGTTGGTAGCATACAAAGCACCAACTATTTTTACTAAAATTAAACTGTTTTTTGACCAACTTTGTGACTACACAAATGGTCAAATAAGGATTATGTATGAAATAATTTCATACACCATCCTAGCTAAATAGACAACAATGAGAATAGTAGGAATACTATCAATACTTATACTAGCTTTTAGTAGCTTGCAAGCACAAGAAGATGCTATTCGAGAAGCGGATATTAAATTACAAAGTGATTTTATAGAAGCCAATCGAGAGAAGCTATTAGGCAATTACGAAAAAGCAGCGGATGCTTACAAAGCCATACTGAAAAAAAATCGGGAAAAACCCGCCGTGCATTACGAACTAGCCCGTGTACTCGCCAAGCTGGAGCGCGTGGAAGAAGCCCAAAAAGCTATTAAAAATGCGATTGAGTTGGATGCCAATAATGTCTGGTATCAGTTTTTTCAGGCGGAACTCTACGAACTCAATTCCGACGACCAACGCGCTGCTGAGGTCTATGCCAAACTGGTGAAGCGCGATCCTGACAATGCCGAATATTACTACAAGCAAGCCTTCTACCTCGTGCGCGCACGTGATTTGGAAAAGGCGATTGGGGTGTATGATGCTTTGGAAAAGCGCGTTGGCATCACTGAAGAAATTATTCGCCGCAAGCACACGCTATATATGGGCGCAGGCGACATGAAAAAAGCAGCGAAGGAAATGCAACGCCTCGCAGATGCTTTCCCGAAAAATGTAGATTATCTGCACCTATTGGCGGGTTTTTATGAGCAAACCAGCCAAGAAGATAAAGCAAAAGCTACCTATAAGCGAATTTTGGAAGTGGATGCGACCGATGCTAAGGCACAACTTGCTTTGCAGGGCAACAAAAAGAGCGGCAGCAACAACGCCCTACAAGACATTTTCCAAAAAGCGGATGTAGGGATTGATTTGAAGATAAGAGAATTAATGCCCTATATCGCGGAATTGGCAAGCGGCAATCGCGCGAATATGGCAACAGGCTTGGCACTCGGCAAAACCCTCACGGAAGTACATCCTGAAGAGGCTAAAGCTGCTGCTGCTTATGGCGATTTGTTGTACCACTCAGGCGATATAGCAGGCGCGCAGCAGCAATATGAACGGACATTGGAATTGGATGATACCGTTTACGCGGTTTGGGAACAACTTATGTATGTGCATCAGGAGCAAAACCAGTATAAGGAACTGGCAAAGGTGTCGGAAAATGCGATGGATATTTTCCCGAATCAAGCGCGGGTATACTATATGAATGCCATTGCCCAAAACAGCACAGGCGACTATGAAGATGCCGTAGAAATGCTGGAAGAAGGGCAACTAATGGTAGGCAAGGACATGCCCTTGCATTTTGATATTTATACGCAATTGGGCGCAGCTTATTATGGCTTAGAAAAATATGAGGCTGCCAAAGAAGCGGTAGAGGAAGCCCTAAAAATTAATACGCAAGCCTATCCTATCATTGAAAAATATGGTGATATTCTTTTCCAATTGGGACAAAGCGACGAAGCTGTGGCGCAATGGAAACGTGCTAAAAAACTGGGCGCAAGCTCGGAAGCATTGGAACGCAAAATAGCAGATAAGAAACTATAGAGGAGCGAACAGAGACTATTCGCTTCTCTTCTAAATCGGGTGAAGTGAACTTGTAACTGCCAATCGGTATTCGGCACAGGCTGTACTTTGTTTTACCTATGCGTCCTGTACCAAGCACCGCTTGGTATTTACGTTTCCGCTCTCTTTTCTTTCATAGATACAAATCAATGATTAATAGCTGTAAAATATTACTCCTACTCTTTTTTGTAGGCTTGCAGGTGCAGGCAAACTTGCCGCATGAGTTTCATTTTAGCAAATGCCAAATTGAGTATAAGAAGGAGGCGCAAGCTTTACAGATTAGCCTGCATCTATTCATTGACGACTTAGAGTTGGCACTAGAACAACGCGGACACACTGGACTTTTTATAGGCAGCGAAAAGGAACAACCTGACGCGCCTGCGCGTGTCTATGAGTATCTGCAAAGTAGTTTTCAGATTATTGTCAATGATACGCCTGTGGACTATGCGTTTTTAGGTAAAGAAACCTCTGAAGACTTAGCAGGCTTGTGGTGCTATTTGGAGATTACGGATGTATCAAGCATACAATCTATGCAGGTCAAAAATAGTATCCTCACAGAACTCTATGATGACCAAAAAAATGTGGTGCAAATAAAAGGTCCGAACGCTCAAAAAAAATATTTCCTATTTCATCGGCAACAGAAAGAGCAAGGGGTACAGTTTTAATCCAGCAACGCCCGTATCGCCAACTCATAGCCCTTTAAGCCTAGTCCCACTAGCACGCCCGCACAATGCGCCGAAAAATAAGAATGATGCCGAAAGGATTCCCGTGCGTGCACATTCGAAATATGCACTTCGATAACGGGCGTAGTAATGGCTTTTATAGCATCGCCTATAGCTATGGAAGTGTGGGTGTACGCACCGCCATTTAGCACAATACCATCGTGAGAGAAACCTATTTTATGGATATAATCCAAGAGCGCGCCCTCGGAATTGCTTTGAAAATAATGGAGTTCTGCTTTGTCTTCAAATAGTGCTTGAAGCTCCATAAAGTATTCTTCGAAGGTGAGGCTGCCGTAGATATCGGGTTCGCGTTTGCCAAGCAAGTTGAGGTTTGGCCCATTGATGATACTGATTGTTTTCATACATTCTATTTTGTCAAAGATACTGCATTTTGTGTCATTACGCCCAAATGATTGCGATG
>JAHDCQ010000217.1 GCA_020629845.1 Saprospiraceae bacterium
AGCAACTACATCTTCAATTAATGATGTAGCTGCTTTACACTTTAGCATACTTTAGCTGCTTTTATTTATAAAGCCTCTATCTTCGTCTGCAAGTTCTCAATTAACTTGGATTGATTCATAATCGTCTTACGCAATTCCTGAATTTCATCGCGCATATAGCGATTTAGATTTTGTGGCGACGGTAAGAATGGACTCACCTTAGCTCGAACGTACCAAATCTCGCGTACATCGCTTAAAGGCACCGTATAGGACTTATAAAATTCATTATCGGAATGCAAATCAAGAGTTTTGTTTTCCTTGATGTTGTTGGTCACGCGCTTTACCACTACATCACCGCGTGTGACGACTACATATACGTAATTATCTTTAATGGAAGTTTCCCAAAGCGTTGGTTCTAGATAGCTACATACCACTTTATCACCTTCAAAAAGGGTGGGTTCCATGCTATCGCCTGCTACATCGAAGCTGCGGTGTGTACCTACTTTATATTTATAATCAGGAAGACTAAAAGTAGGTAAATCCTGAATAAAAGTCGGATCGGACATTTCAGAAGCATAGCCTGCTTGCGCCGGGACAGGCACATGCACGATGCGTTCATCATCTTGAGCATTCGTCACAATGGTAAGTACGCGGAAGCTTTTGTGGTCTTCCTCGCTCATAAACATTGGTCCTTCGCCTGTATAGATATAAACGGGATTGATTTTGTATAATGCTACTGCTTTCCTCAACAATTCTATGGTAACATCACGCCTGCCTTTTAATATTTCGCTTAAACTTTGTGGCAAATATTCGAGCGATAGCGCAAATTGACGACTAGAACGCACTCGATTATCTTCTCTTAACTTATTATGGCACTTAATAAAGCGTTGTGTTACAATATTACTCATAGAAGTAAACGCATTTTATGAACAAAACTAAGCCAAAGCTAGTCTTTTTATTCCTAAAATACGATTTTTTATGCAAAAAAGTTACAAAATCATTCTAAATCCATACGAATTGCAATCGAATCAGGTATTTCATCATAAACTGCAATCTCACTTAGTTGTGCGCGACCGCGATTGCCTGATAGTAAAATATCGCCATGTGGTTCATAATCTGCCCAGGGCGTGAAGAAACCCGCAGCAGTATCTTGTGCATTGCGATAGAAATCCCATTGTTTCACCAAATGGTCGCTGGTATCTACATAGACATGGTATTTATTGTCGGGGGTGTCCCCTACTCCATCGAAGGTCAGGGATAGCACATCCGATGGAAAGCCTATGGCAGTAGTATCTTGTCCTATATACTTTAGCGTCACGCCTGAATCTTTGAGTTTGAAAGGCATCACTAGCCAGTAGGAATCATTAATCCAAATACTTCTGCCCTGCGCGAGATATTTCGTCAAGGTATCGGGATTTGTACCGATATTTTCACCTGCTTTTAGGACTTTACCCTTGAGTGTATCTTGCACATTCAAGCGAATGTCGAGTTCTTTTTCAGGAATTTGAATGCTTACATCGCCTGTATGCTTGTTCCACGTAAGTGTGCGTCGTCCGAAGAAATTCCATGTCAGCAGGCGCGTATTATCCCAAGCAGCACGTCCGCCCATTGCTTCCATGACTTGATCGGCTATTTCGATGGCTTTTGCATCGGAGGCAGCAGCATTGAAGCCTTCGGCGGCAGGATTAGTGTCTGTTGATGGAATAGTTGTTTCTGTTGGTGTGTTTTGGCAGGCTATCAAGTAGCTTAAGCTTAGTACTAATAGAAATGTTCTCATAGCATAAAGCTAAATAAAAAGACGCGAAGCTTTACACTCCGCGTCTAATTATATACTAAAAATCTAGTCTAAACAAACGACTATTAAATCGTCCGCTCATTCTCAATTTTCAATTCTCCATTACTAAGGCTGCTTCTCCACCTTTTTCGCTGCACCTGCAAAATCCCCTGCTTTCACAAATACCATTTTCTCCAAATCAAGGTGTTTCGCCATGGCTGCATTGATTTGTGCAGGCGTGAGGGATTGTACTTTCTCCTCGAAAGCAGCATCCCATTCCATTGTTCTATCTAGTGGCAGGTAGCTATTGAACTTGCCCGCCAAAGAACGGTCTTGCGAACGAGACACCGAACGCGACTGCACCCAACCTGAAACGGCTGCTTCTACCTCTTCTTGCGTAAAGCCTTCCTTCTGTACTTTCTCGATTTCTTCGCGGAAGGCTTTTTCTAGTTTTTCTGCATTTTCAGGCGCGTAAATGGCATAAGAACCAAACATGCCCGACTCGTCGTAAGAACTAGCATTGAACCAAGAACCTACGCCATAGCTCAAACCATCGGTACGACGGATACGTGTTGCTAAACGGGAATTCAAGAAGCCGCCACCTAGCATATAGTTACCAATCACCATCGCTGCATAATCAGGGTGGTCATCTTTCATTTTTAAGTTCATGCCTGCAAAGAACATGGCATTTGCCTTATCAGGTGTTTCAACATTGATGTTATCCACCTTATTTTTGATGTATGGACGCTCCACTCGCTTGTACTTGCTTGGGCTTTTCCAATTATCAAATTCCTTAAGGACAATCGCTTTCACTTCTGCTTCATCAAAGTCACCTACTACAGATACCAAAGCATCTGATGCGCCATAGAACTCTTTATGGTAAGCTTTTAAATCGTCTAATTTCACCGCTTTCACGGCTGCTATTTCTTCTTCTAGCGTCTGCACATAACGATAATGTCCTTTCTCGTAAGGACTGATAGCGCGCGAAAAGGCATTATTTGCTACACTTTGTGGATCAGAAAGATTTTCTTCCATAAAGGATAATTCTTCTTCTATCAGTTTCTCGAATTCTCCCTCATCAAAAGAAGGATTCTTAAACATATCTGCCACTAAAGCCATAACCGCAGGCAAGTTTTGGCGCGTCGTATTGATAGTAGCACGGCCATTGCTGATACGTACTTGTGCCTTCAATCTATCCAATTCATCTTGGATTTCTTGACTATTTAAGCTTGCTGTACCTTTATTCAACATGCTGCCTGTCAAGTTGCCAATTGTACCTTTACCTTTTAAGGTTTCTTCTGCGCCAAAGCGCAAACGGATACTTGCTACCACCGCGTCGCCACGCGTTTCTTTCGGCAACATAGCAAATTCAATACCATTTTTGCCTGCACCGCGTGTAGTGCGGCTATCAATATTCGCTGGAGATGGGTCGAAGGCTTCTCCTTCTGCTACGGCTTCTTTACCTTTATAATCTTTTACTAAATCTTCAATGTTTGGCGCATCTGGAATTTCAGCACGCTGCGGATCTTCCGTTGGGTAGAACATGCCCACCGTGCGGTTAGAAGGTTTGAAGTAGGTATTCGCTGCATTGATTACGTCCTCCACAGTCACGCTTTCCACTGCATCGCGGAATAGGAAGAATAAACGCCAATCGCCCTGCGCGATGTACTCACTCATACGCATACCTACACGATCAGAATTGTTGTAGGCCAATTCCCAATTTTTCAAAATGCGCTTCTTTGCTCTATCTACTTCCTCTGGTGTTGGTGGATTTGCTGCTAAATCATCTAAGGTACTTAGCATAATTTCCTTTGCTTCATCCAGCGAGTTTTCTTTACGCACATCGGCACTCATATAGATGAATCCACCTTCTTTCAATGCTGGCGAAAAGCCCCATTGGTAAGATGCCTTTTTGCCTTCTACCAATGCTTTGTATAAGCGTCCTGAAGGCTCACTTGTAAGCAATTCAGCGATAACTGCCGTAGGTGCATAATCTGGATGTGCACCTGGAGGCGTATGATACATACACGAAACTACCTGCACATCACCCGAACGACGAAGCGTGACTTGACGCTCCCCGTCTTGAGTAGGCTCTTTCGTATAAGTAGGGAATAGCTTACGATCAGGACTTGCAATATCGCTAAAGTATTCATCTACTAAAGCAAGCGTTTGCTCTTGGTCAATCTTACCTGCTACTACTAGTACTGCATTGTCGGGCTGATAGTATTTTCTATAAAAAGCTTGCAGACGCTCGATAGGAACATTCTCTAAATCAGAACGTGCGCCGATAGTGGACTGTCCATAATTGTGCCACAGATAAGCCGTAGATAATACGCGCTCCATGAGAATACCTGCGGGATAATTCTCGCCTGATTCAAACTCATTGCGTACTACGGTCATTTCACTATCTAAGTCCTTCTTAGCAATGAAGGAATTAATCATTCTATCTGACTCCAGGTCTAAAGCCCAACGTAGATTTTCTTCCGTCGCGCTAAAGGTCTCGAAATAGTTGGTACGGTCGTACCAAGTCGTACCGTTCGGGCGTGCACCATGTTCCGTCAATTCCTGTGGAATATCTGGATGGTCAGGTGTGCCTTTGAATACCAAGTGTTCCAGCAAGTGTGCCATACCTGTTTCGCCATAGCCTTCGTGCCGCGAACCTACTAAGTAAGTGATATTAACTGTGATTGTTGCCTTGGATTGATCTGGAAAGAGAAGCACGCGTAGTCCATTTTTGAGTTGATACTCCGTAATTCCTTCTACGCTTGCCCCTTTGGTTACGCCCTCAGGTACTTTGATACTTTGAGCTGTGAGTGTAGTGCTACAAAGCAAAGCCATACTCAATAGCAGACTTAGCCATTTCATGTGTTTCATGTTAAAAATAGTTAGGATTGTGTATAAATTACGAACTTATTTTATACACAGTCCTTAGTTAGAAAAGGTGATTCCTCATTAATAATGATTGAAAAATCAGGTTCATATATCGTATAATACAAACCCTTACAAAAGTAACGCCTATTATTAGAAAATATTAACAGAACATTAGGATTTTTAAGCGGCTAGTACCATACTCACTACGGCAATAATGACCGCCAAACCTACTGCTGGCCAAAAACCATCTACTCGAAAACCACTAATGAGCTTACTGCCAAGCATGATGACTAGCGCATCTACTACAAGGTTAAACAAGCCTAAAGTAAGCCAACGAATAGGCGTACTAATAAAATCCATAGCTGCGCCAATAGTGGCATTAAGTAAGGCTAATACAACAGCGATGACTAAGCCATTCTGAAAGCCATCCATACTCACGCTTTTCATAAAGCGATCGCCTAGAAAAATACCTAGCAGCGTAATAATAAAATTGGTGATTAAGCCGCCGCCTTCCAAAGAGAAAAGTGAATATTCCATAACTTAAAATTAGCATTTTTGAATAACACAAAAATATACTTTTTATCCATAATGCTAGTATAGCATAAAAAGCTGCAAGAATCTCTTATTTTTACCGCTCAAAACAACAACATATCAACACAATGAGAAGATTCTTTTTTCTGTACTTAACACTTTTACTACTCACAAACTGCGCTCAAGATACCGACTCTAAGAAAACCACCAACACGAGCAATAATTCCTTTGACAACATCGCCATAAGTTGGGAATTAGTCAGCAATGCCATGTCCGAAGGCGCGAATACGAAAGCTGCCTTTACACTCGAAAACAAAGGTAATACCGCACTCGGTGATGATTGGACACTCTATTTTAATCAATCGCCACGCGCTATCAAAGCTTCTGAAGGTGGAACAGTAACGCATATTGTAGGTGATTTTTATCAGCTGACTCCTAGTGATGGTTTTTCACTTCCAGCAGGCGAGAAAGCAACGATTAACTATGAAATGAGCGGTCCAATGATAAAAGAAGCCGACGGCCCAATTGGATTATATTTTGGAAAAAAAGATGCAGATGGCAATACCAGCACCTTTGCTATAAAAGATTATCAAATCACGCCCTTTACCCGCCCTGAACAATTGAATCGAAATGCTGGCGACAAAGTAGCGATCTATACTCCACAATGGCAATATGAGCAAAACGAGGGCTTAAGTCTATTGGGTAAAAATGAATTATTATCTATTATTCCTACGCCACAATCCATCAAAAAAGGCACGAATACTGTGGTCATTGATGGAGGGTCATTGATAAATTACGCACCTGAACTCGCCACAGAAGGCTTGTACTTAGCAGGGCAGATTGGTTCAAAATTGAACTCTACCATGTCTGCTACCAGCCCGAAGTCAGTAGGCATTATTAGTGTGCAACTCGACGAAAGTTTAGGCAAAGCCGAGTCTTATACCTTAGATATTTCCAAAGAAAAAGGAGTAGTCATAAAGGGTAGCGATGCAGCAGGCGCGTTTTATGGAATGCAATCCTTGCTCTCGCTTTTACCAGTAGAAGCCTTCTCCAAAAAAGTAGATGGTTTAGAAGTCCCTGAAATTAGTATTAAAGACGCGCCGCGCTTCGCTTATCGTGGAATGCACTTGGATGTAGCACGTAATTTCAATGACAAAGTAGCCGTGAAAAAGCTCATAGACGCGATGGCATTCTACAAACTCAATGTGCTGCACCTACACCTTACAGAAGATGAAGCATGGCGTTTGGAGATTCAAGAACTGCCCGAACTCACGCAAGTAGGCGCAAGACGCGGATTCACGCTAGATAGTAAGGAGTTTTTACCATCCGCTTATGGTTCAGGTGCTAACCCTGACGATGCTAGTTCGCATGGAAATGGCTATTATAGCCGTGCTGATTATAAAGAAATTATCAAATATGCCCACGACCGCCACATTGAAGTTATTCCTGAAATTAATGTCCCTGGACATGCCCGAGCAGCTATAAAAGCGATGGAAGCCCGCGCTCGCAATACGAAAAGTGACGAATATCTCCTAAGCGACCCTGAGGACGCTTCGGAATATATGTCGGTGCAATCCTACCCTGATAATGTGGTTTGTGTGTGCCGCGAGTCCGTTTATACATTCTATGAAACCGTAGTGGACGACATTATCGAAATGCATAAAGAAGCGAACGTACCGCTTAGCACCATCCACACAGGTGGCGACGAAGTGCCGAAGGGCGTTTGGGAAAAATCGCCGATATGCGAAAAATTGATAGCTGAAAACGCCAGTGTGAGTAGCACTACTGATTTATCTACCTACTTCCTGACACGCATCAATGACATCCTCAGTAAGCGCGGCTTAACCACCGCAGGCTGGGAAGAAGTAGCGATGAAAAAGCAAGGCGATGGCTATATTCCACATCCTGACTTTAAAAGCAAAAATGTGCGCCCTTATGTGTGGCAAAACCTTTGGGGGCAGCAAGATTTAGGCAATCGCCTAGCCAATGCAGGCTACCCAACAGTACTATGCAATGTCACCAATTTTTACTTCGATTTAGCCTATAATAAAGACCCTAGCGAGCCTGGACTGTATTGGGGCGGCTTCATTGATACGCGCAAAGCCTATGAGTGTTTGCCTTTCGATGTACTCACTTCCACGAATGTAGACCCAATGGGCAATGCACTAAAAGCAGAAGCAGGGATGGAAAAACTGAATACTAAAGGCAAAGCCAACATACTAGGCATACAAGGCCAATTGTGGAGCGAAACCATAAAAGGCGGCGAAATGCTAGAATATTATTATCTTCCCAAAATGCTAGGCTTGGCAGAACGCGCGTGGTCGAAACAACTTACAAAAGCACAGTTGGATAAAAACTGGAATGCCTTTGCCAATACTGTCGCGCAGCGCGATATGGTACGCTTAGGTTATTTGTCTGGTGGCTATAATTACCGCATTCCAACACCTGGGGCAATTGTAAAAGAGGGGCAATTATACGCAAATATGAGCTTACCTGGCTTTACACTTCGCTATAACACCGATGGCAACGCACCAACAGCAGATTCACCACTTTATGAAAAGCCTGTGGCGATAAGTGGCAAGGTGAAAGTAGCAGCTTTTGATAGTAGAGGACGTTCGAGTAAAGTAGTTAGTTTAGAATAGGATTGGTAAGCTCAACGAAGGAGAGATTGCTAAGCCCAAACTAAGGAATCGGCTTAGTAATCGCTTCGCGCTTAGCAAGCCACATATTTTCTAATTGAAAAAACAAACAACATGCCTACGACAACACATAAATCGGCTTGTATTCTTTGTTCTGTGAATTGCGGCATCAATATCGAAGTAGATAATGACACCAAGCAGTTTGTAAAAATTACGGGCGACAAAGACCACCCTACTTCACAAGGCTATATTTGTCAAAAGGCAACACGTTTAAATTATTACCAAAATCAGCCCCGACTCACTTCGCCCTTACGCAAGAAAGCAGATGGCAGCTTTGAAGAAATTTCGTGGGATACTGCCATTCAAGAAATAGCGGATAAATTAGTAGACATTCGAGATACCTATGGCGGTACTAGCATTGCCTACGCAGGCGGTGGTGGACAAGGCAATCACATGGCACAAATGTACGCGCATGCCTTCCGAAAAGCCTGCAATACACCTTATATCTACTCCTCTTTGGCGCAGGAAAAGACGGGCAATTTTTGGGTACATGGTAAGCTATTTGGGAAGCAAAATATCGCCTATACCGAAGCGGTGGAGGATGCTGAATTTGCTATGATAATCGGGGCAAACCCTATGCAATCACATGGCATCGCTCGCGCTAGACGGGTGATAGGCGAAATTGCTAGGGATAAAAATCGCACACTAGTCGTCATTGACCCTAGAGAAAATGAAACCGCTAAAAAGGCAGATTATTTCCTACAAGTGAAGCCTGGCCGCGATGCTTGGCTCATGTCAGCCATGCTTGGTATTATTGTGCAAGAAGGCTTGGAGGATAAGGAATTTATCGAACAACATACAAGTGGCTTTGAGCTAGTGAAGCCGCACTTTATGAATATTCCCATCAAGGAATATGTCGAAATAGCAGAAGTGCCGTATGAAATGGTACTGGAAATTACGCGAAAAATGGCAGCAGCAAAGTCCGTAGCAATTCGTTCGGATTTAGGTATTGAAATGAGCCTCAATAGTACGCTGAATGCCTATTTAAAGCGATTACTATTTTTAGTGACGGGCAATTTCAACAAGCATGGTACCAATCACTTAGCGACTTGGTTTGTACCAATCATCGGGCATTCCAAAGACCCAGAAGAGGGCGGCATGACTACACAAGTGACCAAAACTAGAGAAATTACCAAAATATATCCCCCCAATGTGCTACCGCTAGAAAT
>JAHDCQ010000218.1 GCA_020629845.1 Saprospiraceae bacterium
AATTTACCGTTTCATTCTGTTTTTATTTTGGACGATTTTTGTCCAAAGTCTAGATCGTTAGCAATAAGAAATAAATAAGGAAAGTAAATTTTTGCAGTTCTAGCACAACTCAAAATTTGCGATTCGTCTAACAGCAAAATTCTGTGGACAAAGAAAAAGCAAGCACAATACCGTTAATCAGGTGTTTTTTTGCTTGCTTTTTCTTCGTCTACAGAATTTGTCAGAAAACAATCTAAAAACCCACTTCAAAATCAAAGCTCTTCAAATAATCTTCTATTGTCTCAAAACCAATTGCTGCACGACGCTCATTTAAACTTTCAGGATCAGCTATCTCATACACTTTCCATTTGCCCGTCTCCATATCTTTTACGACTTGTGTCCCGTATATCTGTGGTTCGCCTTCGCGCATAAGTATGCGGTCTTCCATCATGGCTACACTTGTTTGTCGGAGTTTGCCTTGTGCTGCACAGTCTTTGAAGAATGGAATATATTTCTTTTGATATTGCATCGCGCCATGTTGTACAACTAGCCATATCGTATTTAGATGACCAAAAGTGAGCATATTTCTATCACAATTTTCTAGAATACTCACCACTTTTTCTAGGTTTTGGTGGTCGATAGTAGGGTCAATATCGCTTTCACCCGTTCGCATGCCTTGATCAGAAGCGTGTATTTCTTCCAAAAGTGGGCTGAGGTTTGTACAATCAACTTCAATATTCTCTAGTTTCGGACCAGCATTTAATGCCTCGTTGATTTGGGCTAACGTTTTCTTATCTGCTTCCGTTTTCGGGCGTAGCACCACCTCTTGTACCAGACCATTTTCATCTACATACAAATCGTTAAAATACTTATCTGTCTGGTAGAGTGCGCCAGCAGAATCAAACGAAATTTCGTTACCGAATTGATTGCGAAATAATACCTCAGAAGGCTCAAGTGCTTTACGTTCAACAGCGTACTGTATCATTTCATCAACACTAAGCTTAATAAACTTCGACTTTTCTTCTTTACAAGTAATGCACAAGAGCGCAAATAAAAAAATGAAGAGAATGTTTTTCATGTTGAATTGTTTTGATTTGTTGGATACAAAAATACAGAAAAAACAATACCTATATTCAAACATACTCCAATAGAATCTGGACATCTTGCATCATGCCGCTGTAAAAATCTGCTTTTGGCTTTGCTTCTCTAAACCACTCATGACACCCAGCTAACCGTTCATGACACTTTCTACTACCGCCTGATACCATTCCCACAAATTCGAGTGACTTCCACGCTAATTTTGAAACAGAAATTAACAGCATTTCATCTTAAAGTACGCCAGTATGAGACATTCATTTCTAATTACGATTTTATTGCTAATAACAGGCTATGTTGCTCTAAATGCACAAGTCACTAATGATAATTTGATAAACTACTACGTCGAACTAGACCGCATAAAGTGGAACATCAATAATGACGGAGACGCAGAAGAACCTGCTTGGCGATGGTTTTGGCGTAAAAATCAAGCTTATTCCATTACTTGTGATAATACCAATTATTCGCAAGGGACATGGTGCTATGAACAAACCGTAGAACATAACAATTGGCTATATCCCCACAAGGAAATGATAAAAGGCACAAACGCACCAGATACAGACGAATTGGCTTTTAGTGTTTTTGGACACGAGAATGATGTAGGCAGTGATTGTTCTTATGATAATATTGTATTTGATGCGGATAATGATGCGGGTTGCTTATCGGATGAAGTATTGGTAAAGGGCTTCGCAAAACGCAGTGAATGGGGCTACAAATCGTACAATTATGATACGGACTCTTGGCGATTTGGTGCGATTTATCGCTATAGCAGAGGAAATACCCGCGACCAAGCTCTGACCTTCGGGCGCGTAGCAGACGGGCGCACTTTGACCCACGATAATAGCACTTATTCCATTGGAAATGCAGATGGTAGTATAAATACCGATTTGAGCTATACCAATACCTACAAAAATGCAGACGAGTACAGCACACCTGCCCCTGATGTGTTTTATTCTTTCAATATTGATAGCCCAATGGCGATGCGGATTAGTACCAATTATAGCTTCACCAACTTTGATACACGCATTTATATATTGGACAATGACAATAAAGTACTTGACGAGAATGATGATATAAATAGTGATAACCGCAAATCTGAAATTAGAATAGATTTATGCCCGGGCAACTACAAAATAGTAGTAGAAGGCTATAATTCTAATAAAGGTACTTTTAGACTGAGTGTAGGTGGCACAAAAACGAATCTGCTTACGGCAGGTAGTATTGAGGCAGCAACGGAAGTATGCGAAGGCGCACGCATTCCTAAAATCACCTCTACACAAGCAGCGAACACGCCTTGCCGAGAATTGCGTACAGGTGATTATCAATGGCAAAAATGGGATGGTGCAAATTGGCAACCTATCGTTGGGGCAACTAGCGAAGAATACACGCCATCTGGCACAATGGAAAATCAAACCATTTACTTCTTCCGCTTGGCAAAAGACGGATATGGCAATGAAATAGGAACGGACTTCGTAACGATTCGTCCTGCACAGCCTGAACTGAATATTGGCGAAATCTCCTTTACCGCAGCCGATTTTTCGAGCAGTTCGATATTGTTGACGGGTGAGACGCTAAATGTGTCTATCGCAGGTGGCAACTCACCGGGCTTTTTTGAAGTTTTTGAAAATGCAAACGCAACACCTAGCCCTGCCCGTATCTTATGGGAAAAGCGCGAATTGAACGGACAATCTTGGACACCCTGGGGCAAAATTGAGGGCGCGACAGGCCAGAATTATACAATTCCAGCATTAGAAAAGACCACCGAATTTAGAAAAACCGTAGCCAGTGCTTGTGATAACCAACAAGTGGAATCGCGCCTATCATCAGGTGTGCTGCACGTAGATGTTTTGCCAGCCGATGGTACGATTTCAGGGCGTGTGACAAGCCGCTTGGGTACAGGTGTAGATGGCGTAAGTGTGAAGGTAGAGCGCATAGACTATGTAGAAGGCGGAACGGATGCTAATGGCATGAAAACCGCAATCACCAATAGCGACGGCGAATACAAAATAGAAGGACTGTTTTATGGTACAGAATCGGCGGAGTTCAAAGTGACACCTAGTCGCGAGGAGCATGAATTTGACCCGATGGAACAAATCGTGGAATTGAGTTCGACTTTCAAGGCACGGACAGCAAACTTTACAGATACGACCGTTTTTGTAGTGTCGGGTAATATTTACCAAGACTACAATGGCGATACTTGCCCAGTGGCAGGCGCGAAAGTAGATTTGATTTTCAATGGCTTAGTCTTGAATCCAAATGATACCATATTAGCAGTGACGGATGAAATGGGTAATTATCGCATCAACGTTCAAAACCCTGGTATTTACTCGCTACGCCCGAAATTACAAGGGCATACGTTCGCACCAGCTAATCAAACGATTAATGTGCAAGAAAGCCAAACCGATGTCAATTTTGAAGACAATACCAAGATGACGTTGCAAGGCTTTGTTCGTGCAAGTTGCGATACTTATATGGGAATTTCTACGGTGACTTTGACAGATGAGGAAACTTGCTTCACCATCACAGGCTTGACGAATAGCGAAGGTTTTTACCAAATCAACAATATTCCTGCGCGCAAATACAATGCACAAATCACGGATTTTACGCCAATTGAAGGTTTTGATAAACTCACTGTACTTGGCTTTTTCAATCAGACAAAGCAGATAGATTTGAGTATGGAGTCTAAGAATCAAGATTTTATCTATCAGCGTCGCCCAACGATTGAAGTAACAGGTATGCCAGAAGCACCTTGTAGCGATTTCAATTTTCCAGTATTGGAACAGAATGAAAGCACGACTTTGAGTATCCGTATTGTCGAAGAAAACAGCACTTGCCCTGTCGATACGGGAACAATTGCCATTACCAATCAAATCGGTGATATGGGCGATGAACCTATCACGCTGCAATTCAAAGGCGGCACTTATGAGTACGAACTAAAAGCAGGCGCACCGAATATTATCAATCCTTATTTGAAAGACATCACTATCGTAGCAATTGATACTTTTGAGCGTCAAGCGAGCTACAATCAAGCAGCTTTGGTGACAGGCGGTCGCCCAAGAGAACAGAATTATAGCACCCAATCGCCACAGCTACCGATGCACATTTTGCGCGACCCGCCAGGTGACCAGAGTTATAGCTTCCTAGAAGAAGAAACGACGACGGAATTGGCCACACGCTTCTATTCAGCCAAAGCCGATGCTAGCAATAAGTGGGGCAATGTACGCGTAGGACTTGCTTTTGATGTAGAAGTTGTAGGTATCAGTACAGGTACTGCCTTTTGGGGCGATGTAGGTGGCGCATACAAAGTGAATGCGACAAATAGCAGTGCTACAGAGACCGTTATTTCCATGACTAATTCCGAGCGTTTTGAGACGAATGCAGAAAGCACGACTTTCATCAAAGGTTCGGAAGGCGACCTATTTGTAGGGGCAGCGATGGCATTCCAATATGCGATCACGGATGAAGTGCTTTTTGATGAAAATACTTGTCAAGTCCTCTTTGATAAAAACCTAGTTATTGCAAATGAAGGCTTGGAGTCCGAGTTTATGTTCACGGAACAGCACATCAAAGAGTCGGTGATTCCAGAATTGCAAATGCTACGCGATGATGAAACTACAAGCGAAGCCCAAATTGCAGATTACGACAATCAGATTTTGGTGTGGGAACAAATGCTGCAACGCAATGACGAATTAAAGGCACAGTCAAAGTTTGAGGAATTGATACAGTTTAGTGGCAACACTTCAAAAACACGCAGCACGACAGCGACAACTACCGATATTTCAACCATAGAATTTGGAATGGAAATAGACACCGAAGTAGCTCTTGAAATGGGCTTCGAGTATGCAGGTAGTGGCTTGAAAGGCGGTTTGATTACCAATTTCAAAATGGAAACAGGTGGTGATACAACACGCACCAATGTCCGCAGTCTTACCACAGGCTATCACTTAGAAGACGATGATCCACTGGATGAATTTACGGTAGAAGTCCGCACCGACCCTGTTTACAAAACACCTGTTTTCGTTACAAAAGGTGGTCAAAGTAGCTGTCCTGTCGAGCCGAATACCAATGCACGAGAAGCCGTAAAACTACGTGCTGACAACCCAATTCAAGCAGGTATTCCTGCGGATGGCACGGCTACTTTTACGCTTTTTGCTGGCAATATCAGCGAAACGGATGAAGACAGAGTCTATCTTTTGGCACTCAATCAAGTTTCTAATACAGGCGGTGCAGCCGTCACGATTAATGGCAGCCCATACACTGTTCCTGTCGAGCTAAATACGGTAGGCGCAAGCTCGGAAGTACCCGTAGTGGTGACCGTGACACGCGGGGCAAATTCTCCGATTTACACTTATGAAGGTTTAGAGTTTATTCTCTACTCGAATTGCGAGGATTTTGAAGTGGCTTCTTCTGTGGATTTGACGGTATTTTTCCAGAGTCCTTGTAGCGACATTACTTTGACCGAGCCACAGGACGGCTTCGTATTAGGCCAAAGTAACAATGACGAAATGCGCCTACGCATGAAGGATTATGATGTTAATAATCTTGACCAAGTGACGGTAGAATACAGCGAAGCAGGGCGTAGTAGTTGGAAAACAGCAGTCGTATTGGCAGCTAGTGATTTGGTAGATTCTGAATTTGGAACAGAAGTCACTTGGAATATCCAAAACCTAGACGATGGCGAATATGATGTACGCTTGAAATTAGCTTGTGGCACAGGCACGACTTATTCTAGCCGTATTCGTGGCTTGGTGGATAGAAGTGCGCCACAGGTACTGGGTACACCTGCACCGCAGGACGACAATTTTGTAGTGAACGATGAAATCAGTGTGAATTTTAATGAAGTTCTAGGCTGCAATATGCTATCTGCTGCAAATGTGCAACTCAAGCGCGTACTGCACGATGAGACGATAAATGCACAATTGACTTGCTTTGAAAATAAGCTCATCATCACGCCAAATATCGACATCACTGCCTTCAATGCAGAACCAATTGAAGTACAACTAACCGACATCAGCGACCAATACGGTAATGCAATGAGTGAAGCCGTGACTTGGACATTCAATGTAGGTGGTGATTTGAATTCTATGGATTTTGATGGCGATGGCGTACCTGATGCTATCGACAAATGCCCAGGTTTCAATGATGCCCTAGACAATGATGGCGACGGCATCCCGAATGCTTGCGACCTTTGCCCAGAAAAAGCCAATGCAGGTCTAGCTTTCGATGGCGTAGATGATAAAGCAATCGCAGAAGGACTGAGTGAAAGCTTTGATAGCTTGAACCTACACACCATAGAAGCATGGGTGTATATTGATAGTTTCCCAGCATTTGACTGGAAGCCAATTCTGACTTTAGGCGATACAGACGGCATCGAAAATGAATGGGTGCTTACACCTTATGGCAATTTGGAAATGGGCGCGTTCCTACTAGGGCAAGTCATTTACCCTAAAGTGGATGCAGGGCAGTGGATGCACTTGGCGACGGTTTACAATGGCAGTCACCTCACGCTTTATATCAATGGCATCAAGCACAGCAGCATTGTAGCGACTTATGAGTTTGATTTGAATACGCTGCAAATCGGTTCAGCTACTTTCACAGAAAGCACGTTTAATGGAAAATTGGATGAAGTCCGTATATGGAATACGGCTCGTTCGCAGTCAGAAATTGGACAATTTATGAACAAAGAACTGGCAGGCGACGAAGCAGGTTTAGTAACCTACTACAACATGAATGAAGGTACTGCCAATGCAGACAATAGCAGTGTGGAGGCAAACATTCAAGACATCACCGCAAATGCCTATGATGCTACCATGTCCAATTTTGCGCAGACAGGCAATAAGTCAAACTGGGTTATCGGAACACCAATCCTAGAGTATGATGCAGACGGTGATGGCGAAGGTGAATACTGCGCACCTGCACCAACGCAAAACTTGACGGGCTTTTCAAGCGATGAAAATACGGACGCACAAATCGTGGAAACGCGCCATAGTGCGCTGTCCAATAGTCAATATCTTGAAGTAGGGCTAAGTCCAAATCCTACCCGCGAAGGCACGACTATCGAACTACAAGTATCGGAATCAACTGCGGTAAGTGTGGAGGTCTACAACAGTACAGGTGTATTGATGCAGCGTGTACTTCAGCATGAAAATTTGTCAGCAGGCAAGCATCAGCAAGCCATTTCGACTAGCGATTTTCAGGCGGGTATGTACTTTGTCCTAGTTCGCACTGCGGCAGAACAGCTTACAAGCAAGTTGATTGTGGTGGAATAAACACTCTTTCTATCAAATAAACATAAGCACGGCTCGAGGATTTCGGGTCGTGTTTTTGTTTTTAAGTAGTCGAGTCTAATTTCCTGTTGCTATTGAGTTGATTTTTTTGAAGAGCAAGGCAAAAATTATTAGCATCCTCCTTGGCTGGTCATCATTTTTAACGCTGCCATTCAGAAAAAGCAACCAATAGTAGCGGAAAGTATTTAGACTCGACTACTTATATCATTTAGAAGCTGTGTATTTTTCCTTCCTGAAAACCAATATTTCACGAACCTGACTTCAAAACTATTTGCTTAGTTTTGTTTTTTAATGCGATGTACCTTAGCGAGGAAATAGGCGCGTCCTTTATGCAGGAGGCATGGGTTTTGAGAGATTATTTTTCAAAATGAATCAATCAACAAAACAACAATGAAATACATATACACACTCGTACTCGGTTTTTCTCTTTTTGCTTGTAAGCAAAGCTCGCTGAATAGCGTGATGGCACAAAACGCAGAGGAACTAGAAGCTGCTATCGCTAATGCGGAAGCAGGCGATGAAATCGTTATGGCAAATGGCGAATGGAAGGACATTCAAATTCGTTTTGTGGGGCAAGGCACGGAGGAACAACCCATAACTTTACGGGCAGAAAGCGCAGGCAAGACGATTATTCAAGGCAAATCTAATCTGAAATTAGGAGGGGAGTATCTTGTTGTGAAGGATTTGATATTCACCAACGGGGCTTCGCCTGCTAGGTCGGTTATTCAGTTTTATATCAATCAAGATACGTTGGCAAACCACAGCCGAGTCAGCAATTGTGTAATAAAAGACTTCAATAAAACTCAAAGAAATAAGAGTGATGTTTGGGTCATGTTCAAAGGGCGGCACAATCAATTGGATCATTGCTACCTTACAGGAAAATCGAATCGCGGCCCAACGGTACAGGTTGATTTGGAAGGAACACCGAGCGTTAATAACTATCACCAAATCGTACACAACCATTTTGGACCAAGACCACCGAAAGGCGGGCCAAGTGCAGAAACGATTCAAATTGGGAACAGTTACACCTCTATGTGTCCGAGCTATACGCAAGTCGCCAACAATCTTTTTGAACGTTGCAATGGCGAAGTGGAAGTCATTTCTAGCAAGACCAATTTCAATGAATTTCGGAACAATGTATTTTACAAAAGCGAAGGTTCTTTAGTCACTCGACATGGCAACTATTGTACCATAGATGGCAATTATTTCATTGGGGATGACGCATCCGAACAAGTCGGAGGTGTCCGCTTGATTGGGAGTGGTCATCAGGTGACGAACAATTATTTCTACAAGCTAAAAGGGCAGCAATTTAGAAGTCCTTTAACCGTGATGAATGGCATCAAAAAATCGCCTTTGAACCGTTATATCCAAGTAACCGATGTGGTAGTGGCTTATAATTCTTGGATAGATTGTCGTTCGCCCTGGCAATTTGGGGTAGGCTCAAATGTAGATGAGGCAGATGTACTTCCTGCTTCTGAAATTCGCTCGGAAAGACCGATTCGTACCCTAGTGGCGAATAATATCATCCACAACAGCAAAGGCGATAGTTTACCCATTTTTGCACATGATAAATTAGATGGTATTACTTTTAATTAGACTTTGGACACCACCTCTAGCATCTCAACAATGTTGAGCGCTGTAAGA
>JAHDCQ010000219.1 GCA_020629845.1 Saprospiraceae bacterium
ACATTCGTAATCATCACATTATAGACTGGCTTATGGATGCGCGATAGATTGAAACGCGAGTACAAACGCGCCGCTTGATTGGCTAAACCAAATGGCACAGCCTCCGCCATATTCGACAGGGTTTCTGCACCGAGGGCGTTGTTGTAGGTTTTGCCGCGTTGTGTATTATCATGGATTGCCATTAGGCGTTCCACAGGGTCTTCGATATTCGTGGCTAGTTGAATAAGCATATTCGAAATGCGGTTGCCTTCTGAACCAGAATCATCTTTTGTGCGAATGGAGATCGGAATACTTGCTACTAAAGATTTAGAAGGCAATTTTTTCTTTTCTACCAAAAAACGACGCAAAGCTCCTGCACAAATCGCTAAAATGACATCGTTGAAGGTAGTTTCCATTTTCTTCTTCAATGCCTTTACGCGCTCCAATTCTAGAATAACCAAATTCCATTTGCGACGTGCCGAAATCGTACCATTCAAGGCCGTGCGTGGTGCGCTAAAGGGTGCAGTTGGCAATTCGCTATGTTGTACCCTAGAAAGGACTCCTGTTTTGATAGTCGAGCTTAGTACATTCCCTATCATTTTAGGAAACTTCAGCGGGTTTTTCGCGAAGCTCGCTGTGCTATTCATGATTAAAGACAACTCATTCGGAAGTGGCTCTGGACGGAAAGGCTCTGGTTCAGGCATTTCCTTCGGGTTTGGTGTCAGGTCAAACATAATGCTCATGAGACCAACACCTGCCATGCCGTCAATGGCTACGTGATGTACTTTAGAAATAATCGCCACTGATCCCTTTGGTACTTGTGGAATATTATCAATTCCTTCCACAAAAGTAAATGACCAAAGCGGCCGCGAACGGTCGAGGTGTTCGCTATAAATCTGCGAAGCCATATCGCGAAGTTCTGACCAGCCTCCTGGCTTTGGCAAAGCTACGCGATGCAAATGCAAATCCAAGTCAAATTTTGGATCATCTACCCAATACGGATGGTCAATGCTCATAGGCACGAATGCCAAACGCTTACGCAGTTTTGGTGCTTGGTGAATGCGTTTGCGAATGGTTTCTCGAAAGTCATCGAAACTCAATGAACCTTCTATAATCGCAATGCCGCCAATGTGCATGGGGCTAGTCGGCGTTTCGGCGTAAAGAAAAGTTGCATCCATACCCGAAATGGGCTCCATATTTTTCTGAATAAAGCTATTCAATACTTCTTCTATCATGTTATTGGTATGAGTAGTTTGTCTATAATTATAGTCAAGTAAGCGTTAGAGGTAAAACTACGGATTTACTTACGTTAGACCAATATTCGGTTGTCAAAAAACAATTATTCTGTTATAAATTGTAATACTGCTTCGCGCGCTTGTAGAATTTGCTGTTGTTTATCGCTTTTTAGTTGCCGAAATCGCCAAGCTGCGCGCCAATATTGCGCCATATCCCAATAGTAAAGCGATAGGTAGGCTAAGAAGGGCATGAAAGCGACAAAAATAAGTAGCCATTTATTCCAAATGACTAAGGCTACAATGATCCAAAGTAACCAATATAAGGGATAGCCAAATGAACTAGCCGCTAATCCGAGCGAGGTAATGAATTCTGTTTTGGGGTTCATGCCCATTGCTGTCTTTACCAGTATAATCATTGGTAAATGAACAATACAGCTTAGTACAAAAAATGGAAACCCTAGAAATACGAATAAGGTGTTCCAGACATTCAATATATATTGCTTGCTTACGCCTGCGTCATTTGTGCCTACTGCTTTGAGTGTGTCCTGATAGTGTTGCATTTTGGATTTAAAGTCGGATTTTTCGGTTTCGGACATCTCGTTTACAATATTCGCTATTTTGATTTCCTCTTCTAATAAATCGCCTTCTTCAGAATAGCCTAAAAAGAAAGAAACTCGTGCATCATGCCGATTCATATCAAGCAATTGGTCAGTCACTTCATCGTCTTCAGGATGTTCGATGTGTACCATGCACTTTCGAAGACGTTCTTGGATTAGGGCAGTTATTTCGAGCATGACTTTGCGCTCGTTTTGTTCTACTTTTTCTAGATAATCTTTGAATACAATAGGTTTGCCAAATTTCACCATCACCATACTGCGGAAGGCAGTTACATCCGAAAAGCTTACACCCATAGGTAGAATTGTGATGTCATCGTCGCCATATTCTTTGTACGTGCCTATGGTCATCCGGGCAGTACCGCGCTGTACTTTTCGGAGGCGTTTATGAAAGTCATGCGAGCCTTCTACCATGACGGTAATATTTTTATCCTCATGCAACATTTTTTGAAAAAGGTCGAATAATTCTAAATTCTTTCGTAGGTTTCCAACACCATCGCGTTGCCTGAAAACGGGTATAATATGAAGGCTGTTAAGCGTGATTCTTGCCCAAGTTGCATTAAAATAATCCCCTCGAAGTAGAAAATACGAACTATGCTTCATAAAAGGGGTATGAATCATGGGTTCTAAGAAGGCAGTAGGGTGGTTTACGGCAAATATAATCGGACCTTTTTCAGGTATATTTTCCTTATTAATAAAATATATTTTTTGAAAATAGGTTTGAAACCCTACTCTTATAGATGCTCGGACGATTCGATACGGTATGCTCACTAAAACCTTTGATTTTGTTTGTTCTAATAATATAGTTGTGTGCGATTTTAAAAGTACCCACAAAGTTACATACAAATTCCTAAAAAAATAGGTCTAAGAGTTTGGTATAAATCTTGAAAAAAGTCTGTGGTAGCCCGCGAAAAAACTCCTACTTTTGCGAAGATATATTTATAGACAATACATAAAAAGCACTTTCATGACACTAACAGCTACTTCGCTACTTTCGGATCGCTTGCTAAATATGAGCGAATCGGCAACTCTAAAAATGGCTCGTATGGGCCGCGAATTGCGCGCACAGGGACACGACATTATTAGTCTAAGTCTAGGGGAACCTGATTTTGACACCCCTGCACACATCAAAGACGCGGCTAAAAAAGCCCTTGATGAAGGCTATACGAAATATACACCCGTGTCGGGTTTGCTAGAATTACGTCAAGCCATACAACATAAATTTAAGCGCGATAATGATTTAGATTTTGGTCTTGACCAAATCGTAGTATCGAATGGTGCGAAGCAATCCATTATGAATCTCTGCCAAGCGATACTAAATGAAGGAGATGAAGTGATTGTATTAGCTCCATTTTGGGTTTCTTATTCCGAAATTATAAAAATGGCAGGCGGAACACCTGTGATTTTAGCAGCGGGTATCGAATCAGATTTTAAAGTGTCGGCACAAGCTATTGCTGATGCTATTACAAGTCGTACAAAGGCTGTGCTGTTTTCCTCGCCTTGCAACCCTACGGGCTCGGTATACACCTATGATGATTTAGCTGCTATTGCGGAGGTAATCGGCAAACATGATGATATTTTAGTCTTTTCGGATGAAATTTATGAGCATATCAATTTCACTGGTAAGCATGTAAGTATTGGTAGTTTCGATGCTGTGAAAGACCGTACGGTGACTATTAATGGCTTCTCGAAAGGCTTTGCAATGACGGGCTGGCGATTGGGCTATATTGGTGCACCAAAGTGGTTAGCGGCGGCTTGTGCTAAGGTACAAGGACAAGTAACCTCTGGCGCGACAGCATTTGGGCAAAAAGCAGCAGCGTACGCTCTCGAAGCAGACATGACTCCAACACACGATATGCGTGCGGCTTTCCTTAAGCGTCGGGATATGGTGCGAGACTTGCTAGGTGCAATTCCTGGTTTCAAAGTCAATCAGCCACAGGGGGCATTTTATATTTTCCCTGATATTAGTGCCTTTTTCGGCAAACGGCATGGCGATACCATAATTCATGGTGCGGATGAATTCTGTGAGTACCTGTTACTCGATGCACATGTAGCAGTCGTAACAGGAGAAGCCTTTGGCGCACCCAATTGCTTCCGCATTTCCTATGCTGCTTCGGAAGAACAATTGCGTGAAGCTATCCGAAGAATAGAGGCAGCAGTAGGAAAATTAGTATAAAATAGTAGTAACTATTCAGTAGAACAGAGAGCAGAGACCGTTTCACTGTGAGAACAGAGACAAGGATGATGAAAAAGTCGTATTTTAAGTCTCTATTCTCTCAACAAAGTGGTCTCTGCTCTCTCTTCTGAATAATTACAAATAGTCTTTGGTTTTTTGGTCTTTGTTCGTAAATACTCAATGAGTGAATTGTGAATGACAGAATGAGCGAATGAATTTTAGAATTATTCACTCATTCAAAATTTTTTCATTCACTCATTGAGTATTTACGACTAAAGACAAAAAGCTTGCCGAGCAAGCGCACCAAAGACCAAACGCACAGTTATGGTTGCACAATTTGAAGGTTTAAGCGAACAAGAACAACAACAACTCCTCGATGCCCTTCCACTTATCACGATTTTGGTGGCAGGTGCAGATGGAGATATTGATAAACAGGAGGTAAATGCCGCTCGGAAGGCAGCTCAAGTACGCGCCTATCATGAAGATACGGAGCTTCTACATGATTATTATGAAATGATAGAAGATACCGTGGATGAGCGTATGAATAGTTATTTGAATTTGCTCTCTAAAGATAGCGAGGAGCGTGTAGCGCAAGTGTCGGAAGAGTTAGCAAAGCTGAACGCGGTATTGCCAAAGCTGGAAGTACGTTATGGTGCAGCTCTGTATGATAGCTTTATGAGCTTTTCAAAATATATTGCTGAGGCATCGGGCGGTTTTCTTAAGTATTTATCTATTGGGCCAAAAGAGCATAAAGTATATAAATTGCCGATGGTTACACCCATCGTGTGGGAAGATGCAGAGGAGGAAGAATGAACTTCTCCTAATAATAATTTACCAAAGCGTCTAGAAGAAGGAAAGCATTTTTATATTGAACATGGCAATTATGTTTTCACAGCTTATTATCTGAAATTGCGTGGCTATTGCTGTGGAAGCGGCTGTCGGCATTGCCCTTATGATTGGGAGAATGTGCGGTGAAGACTTTTTTTTACGCAAAAGCAACTTATCTCTGTTGGTTGAAATCGGCTCCGTAGTTCAACTGGATAGAATATCAGATCTGCCCGACGAGCGTAGCAGGCGGGTTTCGACTCTGAGGGTTGAGGGTTCGAATCTTTAAAAACTTGGAAACCATATTTATATTGGTATGACAAATAATTTAAACCGAAGGCTTCAAGAGCATAATAGCGGTCGAAACAAATCTACTAAAGTCTATGGTAATATATTTATCAAGAAGCTTCCCTTGATAGAAAATCGGCTAGAATACGAGAAAAATACCTGAAGACCTATCGTGGAAGAAAATTTATTAGAGAAGAATTACTTGGCTGCTAAACTTTACTTTTACACAAAAGTACAATATATTTGCGCTCCTATTCGGCTCCGTAGTTCAACTGGATAGAATATCAGATTTCGGCTCTGAGGGTTGAGGGTTCGAATCCTTCCGGAGTCACCTTAGAAAAAATAAAGTCTTGTAAATCTTGTATTTGCAAGGCTTTTTTGATTTATGGTTTAATGCTAGTATATCAACAATCTGAGAACGTTTTTTGCACACTCCATTTTATCAGCAATACTAATACAACCTCCAAGCATTCCAATGTCCTCTTTATATCGTAAGTGAGATACTTTGTTATCTTTGCGTTCCGTTTAAAATTCGGCATTTAACAACGGGGTTAAATAAACAAGTTGCAAAGCAATTTGAATTTAAAGCAAATTATGAAACGCTTTTTCTTTTTACTTTCTATATTTTCTATCAGTACCATTACAGGATATGGCCAACGCCAAAACATCTTTGACTATTCCGAACCCAAAGACTACGAAATTGGTGGTGTGACGGTTAGTGGTGCAGAGTTTAGTGATGATAATGCAATTATTTCCATCGCAGGTCTTAAAGTAGGAAGCACTATTCGTATACCAGGCGGTGATATTCCAAAAGCAATTAAAGCACTTTGGAAATTACGGCTTTTCACAGACGTACAAGTCACGAAGACCAAAACGGTAGGCGATGTGATTTTCTTGGATATTTCAGTACAAGAACGTTCTCGCCTAATAGGACATTCTTTCAAAAATACAAAGAAAACCTATCACGACGATCTCAATGAGCGCGTGAACAATCACCTACTAAAAGGTGGTATCGTGACGGAAAATGTGAAGGTGAATGCTGCCGAAGAGATTAAGGAATACTTTGTAGAAAAAGGTTATCTTGATGTAGATGTAGACGTAATAGAAATTCCCGACTCTAACCGTGTCAATGCCGTACGTTTAGTATTTGACATTAATCGTAATGAACGCATTCGCATCAAAGATATTAGCTTCACGGATATTACCGTAAAGGAGCGAAAATTGCGTAATTTACTAAAGAACACCCGCCGAAAGCGTCGAATTTTTGCGAGTTCTAAGCTTATTAAGGAGGATTATGAGGAGGATAAAAAAGCCCTAATTACCTACTACAATAATATCGGTTTCCGCGATGCCAAAATTGTAAATGACTCTGTTTGGCGCGATGAGGATGGACACCTTATGCTTGAACTGAATATGAATGAGGGCAATCGCTATTATTTTAGAGATATTGAATTCAAGGGAAATTCCATCTATGCTTCCGAGGACTTGCATAAAGTATTAGGTATTGGTAAAGGCGATGTGTATAATCAAGAACTTTTAGATACACGCCTATCCTTTAGTCAAGATGGACGCGATGTGAGTTCGCTTTACTTGGATAATGGTTATCTTTTCTTCCGTGCTGACCCTATCGAAACAGCCGTAGATAATGACTCGATAGATTTGGAAATCCGTATCTACGAAGGACCACAAGCCACCATTGATAAAGTAACTATTAATGGCAACGACCGTACGCATGAACACGTAATTCGTCGGGAGTTACGCACTTTACCAGGACAAAAATTTAGTCGTTCGGATATTATTCGTTCCCAGCGTGAAATCATAAGTCTCAACTACTTCAACCCTGAAACACTAGGCATCAATACCCCTGTAAATCCGCAGCGCGGAACGGTAGATATCGAATATACCGTAGAAGAAAAACCATCCGATCAGTTGGAGCTTTCCGCAGGTTGGGGTGGTAATCGAGGACTCATTGGTACACTCGGAGTTTCGTTCAATAACTTCTCCTTACGTAATATCAGTAAGCGCGAAACCTGGAATCCACTGCCACAAGGCGATGGCCAACGACTTTCGATACGCGCCCAAACGAATGGACGCTTCTATCAGTCCTATAATGCCTCTTTCACAGAACCCTGGTTAGGTGGTCGCAAGCCGAATTCATTTACGGTAGCAGGCTTTTACAATCGCTTCAACTATTTCTCTGGAAAGTTGAAAATTTTGCAAGGTTCGGTAAGTTTAGGTACACGTATCAAGTGGCCGGATGATAACTTTGTATCTAGCACAGCTTTGAATATTCAAACGCTAGACTTGGAAGATTGGAACTTTGGTGCAGCTTTCCGTACAGACGAAGGCGACGTTGTGCAAACGGGACACTTTAATAACTTTAGTATTAAACAGACAATCGCGCGCGCTACCGTGAGTGACCCGATTTTCCCAACAAGTGGTTCGTCCTTTACGCTTTCGCTGCAATTGACACCGCCTTACTCTGCTTTCCAAAAGAATTTTGAAGCAGACCCAAATCCAGCGGAGCGTTTCCGTTGGTTGGAGTACCACAAATGGCGATTTGATGCCCAATGGTACACGCAACTCTTCGATAAATTTGTGTTGAAAGCAGATGCAAAACTTGGAGTACTGGGCTTTTATAACCGCGATATTGGAACATCGCCCTTCGAGCGTTTCCAATTGGGCGGTGATGGTTTGAACAATCAACAATTTGGTTTTGCAGGGGTAGACATCATCTCGATGCGTGGCTATGAAATCAATGAAATTGAAAATAATACCAATTCGGCAAGCGGCAATACTGCAACACCGATTTTCGATAAATTTACTTTAGAATTGCGCTATCCAATATCCACTAATCCAAACTCTACCATTTATCTGCATACCTTCGTGCAAGGCGGTAATACATGGCGTGGGTTGCGCGACTTCAATCCGTTTGATATTAGACGTTCGGCGGGGGCAGGTCTGCGCGTATTCCTACCGATGTTTGGGGTGCTCGGCTTCGATTGGGGTATGGGCTTTGACAAGCAAGTGCCTGATAATCCAAAGATTGGAGATTACTCTACCTTTAATATCGTGCTTGGTTTTGAGCCTGAATAAATAGGAAATCAATGCCAATTAAAAAAGCCTATTGGATTATTTCAATGGGCTTTTTTAATTTAACTTAAGCGGCGCACTTCCCTCCAGCCAAATTTTCCAACGCTCTCCATAAATGGATTCGTAAACGATTTCATATTCCAATTTCTCATCACTAAGCAACGTATTTAGCTGATAAAACGTCCCTAATTGTCTATCACCTACTCCTATCAATTCAATGTGATCACCTGCGGGAATAAGTCTGCCAGGATAAACGTCGGAATAATAGAAATTAAAACTATCTTGATTGATACGCGCACCCAAATAATCACGTAATGGCTCATCTAAAACTTTGTCATCGTATTTGAGTTGGACAGAATGAATAATAGCAGGGCCAATACCTTCATTGGATAAAACAAGTCGATACTTGGGCGACTCCAAGCCAATATGCCCAAGCCCCATATAAGGATAGACAGACATGAACTGCTGTTTCCGAATAAGATTGGTTTGATAAATGAATACCAATAAGGTCAATATGCTTATAAACATTGCTGTGATGCTCAGGAAGCGATCGCCATTCCAGTCGTTTTTTGCCATATCGAGTGATTTTTTTACTCAAACTAGGCTTAAATATAGGCTAAAAATTGATTTTTTGTAAAAATTATGTTTCCAAGCGGAAAAAACTTGCTATACTAACTAACGCTTGTTAGTTTTGTATTGTAATAGACGATAATCATAGCTTATTTTCCTCCATATGGCAACAA
>JAHDCQ010000220.1 GCA_020629845.1 Saprospiraceae bacterium
AAATTATTCTCATTCAGATTTGTTAAAATAGAGCAATGAAAAATGTAACATGGCAAGGCGTATATCCAGCAGTAACAAGCAAATTCCATGAAAATGGCGACTTGGATATACCGAATTTTCTGAAAAACATACAAGCACAAATTGACGCAGGCATCGATGGTGTTGTCATTGGTGGTTCATTGGGCGAAAGCAGCACTATTACGCACGAAGAACGTATAGAAATGACCCAAGCCGTGCTTGGACTAGGAACTACAGTAGATGTAATTACCAATATCGCAGAAGGTTCTACACGTCAAGCCATTGCATTAGCCCAAAAAGCACAAGATGCAGGCGCGCATGGCTTAATGCTACTTCCTCCTATGATGTATAAACCTACCGATGCCGAAACAGTCGATTTCTTTCGTACGGTAGCTTTGAATACAGACTTGCCTATTTTGGTCTACAATAATCCTGTAGATTACAAAATTGAAATCAAAATTTCGATGTTGGAACAATTACAAGATTTGCCCAACATTCAAGCAGTAAAAGAAAGTACCCGTGATATTTCCAATGTAACGCGCATGCGAAACACATTTGGCAACCGCTTCAAAATTCTTTGTGGCGTGGATACTATCGCTATGGAAGAATTGGTAATGGGCGCAGATGGTTGGGTGGCAGGCTTAGTAGATGCCTTTCCAGCAGAAACGGTAGCCATCTATCGGCTAGTGAAAGCAGGGAGGATAGCAGAAGCTTTAGCAATTCATCGCTGGTTCTTGCCGATTCTGGAATTGGATATTAGCCCACAATTAGTACAAAATATCAAGCTGGCAGAAGTAATGACAGGCATAGGTACAGAACATGTACGCGCACCCCGCCAAAAACTACAAGGCGCAGAACGCGAACGAGTATTGAATATCTTAAAAGAAGGTTTAGCAAATCGCCCAACATTACCTGACTACTTAAGTATCGAAATACCTGCATAATTACGGTAGACGGTCGCTTCGCTAGACGGACGACGGTGGACAGGCTTTGCTTCGCAAACTTATATTTTTGCCGTCCACCTTCCAGCGAAGCGACCGTCTACCGCCAACCGTTAAAGAAATGATTAGATCAAATATAATTGGCTACGAAACCTCTGCAAAAGGCACGGAGCAAGTACAAAGTATAAATCCCGCAACTAAAGCTCCCTTAGCAGGTGATTTCGTAGCTGCTACCTTAGAAGAAGTAGAAGCCGCAGCCACCAAGGCCGAGCAAGCATGGCATAGCTATCGGCATACGGCTGGTGTAGCAAAAGCAACTTTTTTACGCGCCATTGCGGATGAAATCGAGGCATTAGGCGATGAATTAGTAGAACGCGTAATGCAAGAAAGCGGGCTACCTGAAGGTCGCGTACGAGGCGAGCGAGGACGCACTTGCAATCAATTACGCTTATTCGCACAAGTGGCAGAAGAGGGCAATTGGGTAGAAGCAAAAATAGAAACCGCCCTTCCCGAACGTACGCCTCCACGCGTAGATTTGCGAAATATGCTGCAATCCATAGGGCCAGTAGTCGTATTTGGTGCAAGTAATTTTCCATTGGCATTTTCTACTGCAGGCGGCGATACGGCTTCGGCACTCGCTGCAGGTTGCCCAGTTATTGTGAAGGCACATCCTTCGCATTTAGGCACGAATGCACTCATTGCTTCTGCTATTCAAAAAGCAGCCAAAGCTACCAATATGCCTGATGGTGTATTCTCAGCTTTGCAAGAGGCAGGACATACGGCAGGGAAGGCATTAGTGCAGCACCCAAAAGTAAAAGCCGTTGCCTTTACAGGCTCTTTGCGTGGTGGCATGGCCATTCATAAAGCAGCACACGAACGCGAAGAACCAATTCCTGTATTCGCAGAAATGGGGAGTGTAAATCCTATCTTTTTGCTACCTGAAAAGATAAAGCAACAGTCCGAAAACCTAGCTACTCAACTAGCTAGTTCTGTCAATTTAGGCGCAGGGCAATTCTGTACCAATCCAGGTTTGTTAGTTGTAATAGAAGATGAACATACGCCTACTTTCATTCAGCAATTGGGTAAAGCATTCGAGGCACTCACGCCTGCCACTATGCTCAATGAAGGTATTTATAAGAATTACAATCGCTGCAAACAATCGCATTTGGCAAATGAATTAGTGCAAATAGAAGCTAAGCAAGCCAATAATGACGATTGGAAAGCTGCCCCTACCTTAGCATCTGTGCGCGCACAAGACTTTATCGCACATTCGAACTTGCAAGAGGAAGTTTTTGGCCCATTTTCCTTAATTATTAAATGCCAAAATAAGGCAGAATTGGAAGCGGTTGCCAACAGTCTACAAGGACAATTGACGGCAACGATTATGGGCGAAGAAAATGAATTAGGCGATTGGACGACTTTATTTAAAACGCTACAAATAAAGGCAGGGCGGGTGATTTTCAATGGCGTACCAACAGGCGTAGAGGTGTGCCATTCGATGCAGCATGGTGGCCCATTTCCAGCTACTACAGATAGCCGCTTTACGTCGGTAGGCACAGGCGCGATTCGTCGTTTTGCGCGCCCCATCACCTTTCAGAATTGTCTTGATGCCCTATTGCCTGATGCATTAAAAGCAAGCAATCCACTTGGTATTTGGCGGCTAGAAAATGGCGTTTTTAGACGGTAAAACAAGTTATTATAAGCTAATATTTAGAAGCTAAATTCCCTTTAGCTTCTAAATTGGCACTACGGTGAAAAGTGTGGGTCATTCTTTTTTGTCCCAATGGAACGCGTTCCATTGGAGGGAATACGTATAAAACAGAAAATGTATGCTGAATTGATTGAATCAAGTTGAGCGTACCCACACTTTTCACCGTAGTGCTTCTAAATTTATAGCAATGCTACAATTTATCGGCTAATGGGAAATTAGCCGATAAAAAATATTTAGCGAAGCGACCGTCTAAAGCCCTGCTTTGGCAGAAACTTCCAGCATTCTATCAATACTTGCAACGCCTTGGTCAATCACCCATTGCGGAAGCGTAATTTCAGGCTGTTCGTATTTTATACAAGTGTAGAGTTTCTCTAAAGTATTGCGTTTCATGTGCGGGCATTCGTTGCAGGCACACTGATTATTGGGTGGTGCTGGAATGAAGGTTTTATTCGGCGAAGCCTTTTCCATCTGATGAATAATACCGACCTCGGTCGCTACGATGAAGGTGTCGGCATCATTTTCTTTCGTATAGCGTAATAAACCACTCGTAGAGCCGATATAATCCGCTTTTTCCAGCAAATGTGGTTCGCACTCAGGATGCGCGATGAATTTCGCTTCGGGATGGCGAATCATCAGTTTCGTGATTTTTTCATGCGAAAAAATCTCATGCACCATACACGAACCGTTCCACAGCACCATATCGCGGCCCGTCACTTTCTTCAAGTAGCGACCAAGATTGATGTCAGGTGCGAAGATGATATTTTTATCTTCGGGAATGCTATCTATAATATGCTTTGCATTGGTGGAGGTACAGCAAATATCGGTCAGCGTTTTTAGCTCTGCGGTGCAGTTGATGTAACTCACCACTACATGCTCTGGATATTTTTCTTTGAATTTTCTAAATAGATGCGGTGGGCAAGAATCTGCTAAAGAACAGCCTGCTTTGAGATCAGGAAGCAACACTTTCTTGCTAGGCGATAGCATTTTGGCAGTTTCGGCCATAAAATGTACGCCTGCAAAAACAATGATGTCTGCGTCCGTCTCTGCTGCTTGTTGCGATAAGCCTAAACTATCGCCTACATAGTCCGCAATATCCTGAATATCAGCTTCTTGATAATAATGCGCTAAAATAATAGCGTTCTTCTCTTTTTTTAGCTTTTCTATTTCCTCAAACAAATCTAAAGTGGGGTCTACATCTACATCTAGGAAGCCTTTTTGCGCTAAATCGCGCTCCGCTAATGCGAATGCTGTATCTGACATACTATTTGGTTTTGATTTAAAAAAATTCCGTCAATTAAAATACTCTTTCGCAAGAAACGGGTCTTGATAGAAAAAGTTTGGCAAAACTATGACTTTCGACGCGCTAAAATACTAGCTGTCACCATTCAAAAAACAAATTTGCGTCAAAAAAACGCAATTACAAAGCAAATACTAGCTATTAACAAACAAAGGGGCGAAAAAATCCTAGAATCGGCATGTCCAAAACGGGTGTTTTTTACTTGCTTAAAAAAGCCAACATACTGAAAATCGCCGATAGCACGAATCAAAAATATGCCGCCAATTGCCAAAGTTGCATAGGTGATATATGTTGCAGAAATAGGTAAAATAGGGTATAGATTCGCTAACATCACTAGGGCAAATGCCGCCAAGCCTAATGCGACTAGTAGGGTAGCGATTTTCATTGTTGGGCCAAGTTCCCATGCTTTCTTTTGGAGATGATCAGGAATAACTTGCTCACTTGCCCAACGCCCGCCAAATACCCAATAAAGGTGCAATAAGGAAATAGCACTAAAAATCAATACATTCAGAAAAACCAATACTTGTGTCATAACTTAAATTTTACTTCAAAGTTATAGCAATCGGCATGTACTTGTCATTGACTTCGGTTAAGAATCGGCAAGCCGCTTGCGAATACGGCTTAAACTTTCCGCTTTGATACCTAGATATTGAGCAATATAATACTGCGGCACACGATGGATGATATCTGGTTGGTCTGCTACTAATTTTTGATAGCGTTCTGTAGGCGATTGGGTGAGAAAGGCATTGATACGGGCTTGTGCTTCCATGAGGCGTTCCTGTGAAATGACGCGACTAAATTCTTTTCCCACAGGAATTTCATCATACAAAGCTTCCATAGTAGCAAATGGAATCGTAAAGAGTTCGACCTCTTCGAGGGCTTGGAAATTTAGGACGGAAGGCGTTTGATTTAAAAAACTAGCGTAATCTCCTACCCAATCGGGTGCGGCATAGAAGCGTTCGGTGCGTTCTTCTGTGCCTTGTAGTAGGTAACAGCGCATCAAGCCTTTATTCACGAAAGCAAAAAGTTTACTGATTTCACCTTCGCTACGCCAAATCGTTTTTGCATCCAAACGCACTACATGCAAATGCGCGCAAAAGCGTTCAAATTCAGCAGCTTCAAAGTCTACATATTGCTTAAAGTGTGCGTGGAGATGTGCGAATCGTTCATTCATTTAGATAGGCTTTTGTAAGACAAAAATGCGATTATCAGGATAGCCTTTCTCGCGGCGGTTAGGAATCAATTGAAATTGATTTTTGAGCAATAAGCCCCTAGAGCCTGTATTATCTTTATGTGTGAACGCTTCTATTTTTTGAAGATTTAATTGTTCAAAACCGTATTCCAATACAACTTGACAGGCTTCATTCATAATCCCTTTCCGATGATAAGTAGGAAACAACTCATAGCCCAATTCTGCACACTGTCTATCTTCTGAGAAATTCCAAAAACAAATTGTGCCTAGCAATTTAGGGTTATTTTTAAGGCAAATCACCCAAAATTTGTACTCATCTGCTGCTATACCATCCTGGATTTTTTCAATAAAAGCCTCCGCTTCTTCAAGGTCCTGATACTTGATTCGGTCAATGAATTTTCGCACCACATCATTGGAACGTAAGTCAAAAATAGCAGGCGCATCGCTTAATGCAAGTGGGCGCAAGCTCAAGCGTTCGCTATGTAGCAACACACTCATGATTGATTTTTATCTTTGAGTAAAAACTCCTTCAATTCTCTCAATTCCATCTTTAAATCACGAACCTCTTCCTCTAGTACCCGATTATTATCAATCGTCATTTCATCTACAAACACTGCATTGGCTAAAGACATACCGAAAATACCACCTATCAATACAATCATCACAAAATACAAGCGCATTAACCATTCCGAAGCATAAGTAGAACCTTCTGCGGAATTCGCCATATTTTCTGACACCGTAGATGGAATTTCATTCCAACCCTCCACGGTAAACATTTGGAAAATAGAATACAAGGACTGCACTGGATCGCCAAATAGTTCAGGTGCAATTTTTCCGTAAAAATGGCAAGTAAAAATAGCCAGCATAAAATTCAAGAAAAATAAGGCTAAAAGAACAAATACCGAGGAGCGAATGGCTCGCCCAAGTCCCGCCAAAATTTCGTCCATATGTGGAATGAAAGAGATAAAACGCACTAGACGTACTAGGCGAAATAAACGCAAAAGCAAGAGACTAGAAGCATCAATAGAAGGAAAAAAATGCACAAAGATAGAGGGCAAACTCAACACCACTAAGGCAAAATCAAAGCGATTCCAGCCTTCTTTGACGTACTCCTTCCAACCGAGATGTTGAATTTTGACCAAAGCCTCTATCAAAAAGATAAAAATAAAGGCATGGTCGAGCAAATCCAATACTACATTGTGATGCCAGGAAGGAAAATAAAGCAGAAAAATAACGACAGCATTTACCACAATCGCTGTCATCATATTGCGCTCTGAAAGGAATATCCGTTTCAGCATATTTTGGAAAATTTTGCGGCAAATGTACTAAATCTACTTTAAGACTATTAGATGTGAGATATTAGATTTGAGACTAAATTTATCAAAAAACAAAATTTTAAAACATAGTCTAAATCTTAGACCAATCAATCTGCTTATCTAAGCCATAATTATCTAAGTGATTATGGTAATAGAAAAGCAACTTAAAACTCATGCTCACAATAGCATCTTGTTTATTGATTTTCAATGGATTTTTAGAATGATAACTTCCTAAACGTCGAATGCCATCTCGGAAAAGTTCTTCTGTGGAGGCGCGTATTTTATCCGATAGCCGAATTTTTTGTTCATCTTCCATCTGTTGTAGAATAGCTTGCAATTGAGCTATAATAGCGAGTAGTTTAGCTTTATCAAACTCAAATTCATCGGGCGGTAGGCGCAAAAGTCCATACAAATCCAAATTCGGATGTGCATAGCGCAACATATTAAAAGCCGCAAAAGCCACCACTTGACTCGTCAGTACTACATTATCGGCATGATAACGCTCTACGACTCGCGCTGCCAATCTATCCGTATAGATGCGTTCGCGTTGGAGGTCGTAAGTGATTTCACCATCTTGCAAAAAGTATTCTTTTAGGTCTATTGGCTGTCCATTATTTCCCATACTATTGCCTTCCGAATCTACGAAATTGCCCAGCACATCCATTGGCTTTCCTAGCGAAACAATGATGTCATTAGAAGTAGAAAACAGCGACCATGCAAAGCCCAATGCCTTGCGTATGCTATTGGAACGGTCTTTTTTGGAAAGGTACTGCTCTTGCCCCGTTTTGCGAAGGTGCTGCTCTATCAAATCTTCCGCTTCCAGTACAAAGTGGTAGCCTAAAATCACAGGTACGACGAACACTTTATCCTCCTTGCCTTGCTGCCATAAGGCGCGCTGTGCTTCGAGTGCCGTACCAAGCATACCTCGCTTTAGCTTTGGTTCAATATGTCCCGAACGGGAGCGTGTGCCGCCAGGGAAAAAGATAGAATTCGTACCGCGCTGTATCGCTATATTCGACATGCCCTTCAGTGTAGCGAGGTAGATGGGGTTTTTCTTGCGCCTATCCAAACGATACGCTCCAATACGATTCATAAAATAGGCAACATAGCCTGTATTGAACAGATTTAAGCCTGCACCATAAGAAAAAGAAGGTACGCCGACAATTCCATCCATCACATAACCAATCAATATGGAATCTAGATTGCTAAAATGCGTGGGGACAAGTACAATCGTGCCGCGTTTGGTGAGTTCGCGGACTTGCTCGACATAGCCGTGTGCCTGTAGATGATGATAGAGGCGATGTTTGCGCGTCCAAATATTGCCATTGGCGGCATTCAGCAAGCGTCCGAAAAAAGCAGTCAAAAATCTACGGGCAAACAGAAAGATTTTTTTTGCAAATGTCCCTACAATCTCCTCCGAATAGCGATGAATGATACGCTGCAAAAGTTCATTGTTCACAGCTTGCGCTTCTGCTTCGTCTTTGTCCAGTGATTTTCGGATTAATTTGTTGCTGATACGCTTCCAAAATTGGTTTTCATTAGGTGGGTCTACTTTGTAGGGATCTTCCTTCATACGAATGCGTTCCAAATAGATAGTTTTGGAAAGCAATTCACTAATGCTTTCATGCTCTTCCTGTAAGCGATGGAAGGTAAATTCATCTACTTCTTTGATAAAATTCTTCCTATCCGCATGTAGTTTGAAGATGGGCCAATCTTCAATTTCAGGATAAACATGTGGATATGTGTTCTCTATTTTTTTCATCATTGCAGCGCAAAAATATGGAAAAAGAACACTTCAAAGGGAATTGAGGTTTGAATAAGCAACGGTCAAAAGGTACAAATTCACTTTTGGGGCATTTAAAAAAAAAATTACGAAATTCAATAAATCAAAATTAGCGTTCTCAAAATCCAAAATTAAGTAGTCGAGTTTAAATACTTTCCTGTTGGTATTGAGTTGATTTTTTTGAAGAGCAAGGCAAAAATTATGAGCATCCTCCTTGGCTGGTCATCATTTTTAACGCTGCCATTCAGAAAAAGCAGCCAATAGTAGCGGAAAGTATTTAGACTCGACTACTTATAATACGGACGATGCTAGATTAGGAAGGAATAATTCGTATTTTTGAAAAATCAAAAATATACATCTAGAACTATGGCTTCCTACAACTTACATATCAACGGGAAAAGACTTCAAGTAGAAGCGGACGCTAGTACGCCTATACTTTGGGTATTGCGAGACCAACTCAGCTTGGTCGGTACAAAGTATGGCTGTGGCGTGGCACAATGTGGCGCGTGTACTATCCACTTAGATGGCATCGCGATGCGTTCTTGTCAAGTGCCTATTTCACGAGTGGGCGACCAAAAAATAACTACCATCGAAGGTTTATCTGAGAAGGGCGACCATCCTGTTCAAAAAGCTTGGTTGGCGCATGATGTACCACAATGTGGCTACTGTCAGGCAGGACAAATCATGA
>JAHDCQ010000221.1 GCA_020629845.1 Saprospiraceae bacterium
GGGATTTCAGTGGATATAGCTCGAAATTCCACATTTAGTAAGTGAATTGACAATTGATAATGATTTTATATCTGATTGTCAATTGTTTATAATTTAAGTTTCGATAACTTAATTATGTCCGAGCACTTAACGGTCGAAAAATAAGTTCCTGATTTCGACGCTTTAGTTTTTTGTCCAGTTTTTGCTTTGAAAACAGGAGCATATCTGGATATATGACTGTTTTCAAAGTGAAAAATGGGCGAAAAAGAAATAGTCCAAATCGGGAAGTTATTATTTGACCGTTACTTAATATTTAATCTATATTGGCTAATCCTTAAACCACTTTTTCCAATTCTTCAATGCCTTGTTTAATCAGTAAATCATTGGAACTAGCAGTTTTTGCCGCAGCTAGATGCTGTTTTACTTCCGTGATATTTTGCTTTTTATAGTGAATATGCGCCAAGTTCAGGTTCGCTAAGGCGGTATCTGTAGCCGTGCGTAAGCCTAACTTTAGGGCTTCTTCCAAGTCCGTCTGCCCATCGTCGAGTTCCTCTTGTTTTAGGGCAATAATTCCTCTAGATAAATAATAATAGGCGCGCGGACGCGGCAGCAAATAGTCAGGATAGCGCGTTTGGTGCAGCAGGACTTCGGCTTTGAGTAAATTTCCTTTCTGCAATTGTGCAAAAGCTGGCCAGATATTTCCAAATAGAAAGTGGGTAGCAGCTAATAAAGCACTTGCCAAATACAAATACCATGCATCGCCGATACCCAATTGCACATGCAGCACAATACCAATAATCAAAAACAAAATTGCTACGCCAAACCGAACTCTAGAAGTCATAAATCTTAATTTTAGCAGCGAAGTTAACGAAAAAAGACAAGCACGGAAACCCCTGCTTGCCTTCGCATACTTACAAATTCAATAGTTGATCAGTTGGAGTACAAAAAATTCCTAGCCAGCTAAGCGGGCATTAGCGATGTGTCGTCGGATAGCAGGTCGCAATTGCTCGGCTGCATCAAACAATAAAGCGGCATCGCTTGGAAATGGTACGGGCCTGTTGTCAATGATTCTACAGGTTTCAGAGCTAAGTGCGCGACGGTCGCCTCGGAAAGTCGCAGCATAATTTTCAAAAATCGCTTCCGCAGCCATTGGCTTTGTACTCACTAATCTGCGGCTGTGCGTATCATAGTATTCCAAACGTCCTTCTACTTGTGCCGCTTTGTTTTGGAAGGTTTCCAATACCCAAGCATTTACTCGCTTAGTACGCGGAATCTCTATGCGTCTACCTAGACTATCCAACTTAATATTACCACGCTTATCACGCACATACTCCACGCCGTCTGCTACTTCCTTTATTTCTTCAAATTCGCGCTCCTGAATACGCTCAGGCGAAATAGCGATATTCGTAATATTCATCACCACTTCATAGTCGAACGGGCGTGCAGAAGGGCGGGTGTAAAACTTTTTCCAGCGAGAATCCAGTTCGCCTATGCTCATACGAAGCAATTCACTTTCAAAGTCGCGTGGCAAAAAGACAGGCGCATTATTTTCTACCTTAAATAGTACATGCACAATGCCTAAATCCGTCGCCTCTTTCATCATCGCATTCTGATTGCGATAGTCATTATAGTATTTGTCAATGCTTCGCAACACGCTATATGCTGCACGTGCGGCATCCTTATCGCCAAGACGTGCGGCATCGAGTAGTTTGCCTGCTTTTGCATAGAGAGCTGCTGCTGCTTTTTCCTTTGCTTCGCGTAGAATAATGTCCGTTTTCACGAAGGTGAAACTCGACTGAAAGCCATGCTCATTATGCAAGGGCAACAATGGCTCAATACGACTTTGGCGGTACGCAATACGCTGTGCAATATCATAAATACGCGACCAATTTTCGGCTACTCCTTCTGCCTTCAAGCGGTTGATAGCTGCCATATCGCGCGCATTAGCTTTTTGGAAAGCATCTTCGACGACTGCTACATGCTTTTCCTTTTTTTTCTTTTTACCACTTACTTTATTTAGTGCATGTGAAAGTGCGTCATCATAATTGCCTGTTTCTAGTAGCTTTTGAGGTGAACAGGCGGTCATTCCTAATACAATAATAATTGCTAAAAGACTTGTAAAATGCAGATTCTTCCTTTTCATAATATTCGGGTTTTGCTGTATTTTTTCAATGTAGATTGTTTTGATATTGCTAAGGTACGACGGTTATGAATGCGAAAGCACTAATGAAGCGTTAAGCAGTTTTAGGACATCGTTAAAAAGAAAGTGATTTTCTTAAGAAGGTGTTATTTTGTAGAAAATGGGGGATGAAAAAGCAGAAATTTGAGTTGAGCAACGCTAGTCATAATGGCTACTTAGATGACTTTCTGGATAGATAGCTTTTGTCAAGTTACAGCTATTTTCAAATGCTTTGCTCTAAAACTTCTACTCGCTATCGAATGTTATTATCATCTAATTCATTCTTAGGCTCTATAGTGAAAAGTGCGGGTCATTCTTTTTTCCTCCCAATGGAACGCGTTCCATTGGAGTGAATACGTACAAAACAGAAGATTTGCTCTAAATTGATTGAATCAAGTTAAGCCTACCCACACTTTTTACCGTAGAGTCCATTCTTAAAAACAGCTTTAATAGTAGACTTAGTATGAGTAAAAAAATAGTAGCCTTTGGCGCAAGTAGCAGCAAAAAATCCATTAATAAGCAGTTGGCAACTTATGCAGCTAATCAGATAGCAGGTACAACGGCAACAGTTCTTGATTTGAACGATTATGAAATGCCAATTTATAGTATTGATAAGGAAAATGAATCGGGTATTCCTGACTTAGCGCATCAATTCAAAGCACAGCTCAAAGCAGCAGATGGTATTATCATTTCTTTCGCGGAGCATAATGGCGCGTATTCGGCTGCCTTTAAAAATATTTTCGATTGGATTTCGCGCATAGATAAAGATACTTGGGAAAGCAAGCCGATGTTGTTATTAGCTACTTCTCCTGGCGGACGTGGTGGCAAGACAGTATTAGACATTGCGGTGAATAAGTTCAAATTTATGAATCAAAGCACTATCGCTAGTTTTTCGCTGCCTTCTTTTCAACAAAATTTTTCGGCAGAAAAGGGTATTACAGATACAGCTTTGCAAGCCGCTTTCAAGGAGCAATTAGTCATCTTTGAAGCTGCTATCTAAGACTTGCAGATACGACATATTTTCAAAATATGTCGTATCTCACTTCCTGTAAAACGCATGTCGCAATTCCACTAACAAGCGTTCAATTGCTTCAGCATCGGGGCGTTCAGGAAGCGCGCTATTTTCATAAGCTGATTCTACCGCTTGCATTTTCTCTTCTGCTTTCGCAATCAGGTCATCATACTCCCATTCACCCCTCCGAATAGCCAATAATGCCTCCCGATTCGGACGATGCACGATGACTTTTCCTTGCTCCAAAATCTCTACTGCCATATCCAGCAAGCGGAAGGTATGCATCATATTTTTGGAATCATAGTTTTTGCCATGTTCTACATTGTTTTGATAGCGACTCTCATTGCGTTTTTCTACCCAATCCCAATACTCGCGATAATCCTTGCAGTATTTTGTATAGCCATCCTGATTGAAATATAGATGCCCGATTACTTCTTCTCGCTTAGGAATGCTACTCAGTAAAACTTCATTGGCGGTTGTTTTTCGCATAATGCCTTTGTAGCCTAATGTCCCTTCTGCATCATAATAGATACCAAAAATACCCTTCGCGTGTGGCACATTTACTAAACCAATATTTTCTTGTCGGAAGTCGTTCAGCTCCAGCCATTTTAGCAAAGGAATAGAGCCTTGCTTGTGTAGCACATAGCAAAATTCAAGTATCGTTTTTCGCGCTTTATCTACAGGATTCACGATTTTTTTATTCAAACCACGCGCCTTGCGTACTTGCGTGAAGGCATAACCGCCAAAGGTATCCTTACAGCGTTTCGACAAGAACAACTCAGGCTTAATGCGCTCAATAAGTGGATGTTTATGGAGAATTTTATCTTTAGGTGTGGCTAAAAGTTCTAGGATATTCGGATTATTTTTGCGGAGTAATGCAATGAAGCGGCCTAATTCATAATAGACAGTATCATTAGTTTTATCCGCGACTTGTTCAATATAGCGCAAGCCGTACAATTTATCTTGTGGTAATAGAAATACGCCCCGAATATCGGTATCAGAAGTGGGCAAATCCAAACCATAGGCTTTGCTACCCGATATACATTCGTAGATGATAAGTCCATTGTCTTTTAGGTCTTGAATTGTCATATTTTTATATGCTTATTTTTGGAACGTATCGTTAAATGTGAAACATCTATCCCAAAAATACAGTTCCTATCAGTAAAAATTAAGTCATGAAAATCTATTTTCCATTATTATGTATTGCCCTACTATTTACTGCTTGCAAATATGAAAATTGCGAAGATATTAAAGAAGGAGAAGTGGCTTTAAGTCCGTCCACTAAAAGTTTTGTGCCTTACACGCAAGGCGAAAGCGTTATCTTGGTCAATGAAGCAGGTGAAACCTTAGAGTTGATAAATGAAGTAGATACGACACCATCTTCTATTTGCACCAAAAGAATCTGCAAATTTTTGCGTGATCCGTATTCAGGCAGCAATTGCCACTATATAGAAGCCGAGAGTATTCGCAATGTCTTGAGGTCATCGGAGCGAGGGTTTTTGGTGGAAATCCTCTCCACCTTTGAGCAGTATGAAGAGGAGTCCGACCGTAGTTATGAGATGGTGCGCGTAACCTTCAATGGTTCAGGTTTTACGATAGGTTTGGAACACTTTATCACAGAAGTCAATTTTAATGATACTGATTTTGACCAGAATAAAACTTCCCTTGAAGAATTCCTAGAAGAAGAAGCAAGTGTGGAATTATTAGGACAGACTTTCAATAATGTCTTGGTGACGAATGCAGGCGGCAATCGGGTGTATTTGCAGGAAGGCAAAGGTTTGATTGCTTTGAAAATTAATGGTGACTTTTGGCGGGTACAGGATTAGCCTACTATTCACAGCATTTGTCTTGAAGAAAATGTATTTTTGTAATGAAATCAAATGCTAGTATTCATGAACAAGTATCAAGAAAATTTAGAAGTCATTAATTTTTCCACTTTCGATGAGTCTCAATTGCGACGTTCTTTTGGCTTGCGCGCAGAAGTGGAGTGTGATTCTTATTTTGAAGATTGGAAAAAAGCAGCAGACCAAGTAGAAATTACTGCGGAGGAGCATAAAGTGTTGCAGCGCTTACTCAAAAAACTACGTCGCTATGTGCGTGGGTGGAATGAGATAGAATTACGCGAAAAATTCATCGCTCAAATGCTAGAACTCATTGATTTCGATGATTACGATTTGAATGTTGCTTCTTTTTCAGAGCGGCATCTTGAGGCAGAATATAGTGGTTATTTGCTGAAGGGCAAAGTAGATTGGATGGTTTCGAGTGGGCAATTTAGTCCTGAACGCCCCTTCTTTTTCTTACATGAATTTAAGAAAGAACAGAATAGTAAAAATGACCCTGTTGGACAGTTAGTGGCTGCCATGTTCATTGCTAAAATTCATAATGAAGCTGAAGGAAAATTCAATTTATTCAGTCTGTCTCCGAAAGATTATGGAGATATTCCGATGTACGGACTCTATATTATTGGACGACTTTGGTTTTTTGTTCGCTTAATTGACACCAAATACTGCATCTCTAAAGCTTACGATAGCACTGACGAAACCGACTTGCTCGAAATCTATCGCTACTTGAAAGCACAACGCGAAATGATTTTTGAAGTAATGCGAAAAGCAGCTTAGCATTTATAGAATCAGCAGGCAATTTCAAATTGCCTGCTGATTTACTGATTAAGCCAATACCATCTCTGGCACATCACCTTCCACAATCAAACGCCCTTCCGTAGCCGCTTGAATGTCCTCAATACTCACACCCGGTGCACGTTCGATGAGCTTAAAGCCATCAGGTGTTACATCCAACACTGCCATATTCGTCACGATGCGCTTCACGCACTTTACGCCTGTGAGTGGCAGCGTACACTGACGCAAGAGCTTCGATTTGCCACGTTTATTGGTGTGCATCATCGCTACAATGATATTCTCCGCCGAAGCCACCAAATCCATTGCGCCACCCATGCCTTTCACCATGCGGCCAGGTATTTTCCAATTGGCAATGTCGCCATTATCGGCTACTTCCATCGCGCCTAGTACAGTCAATTGTATATGCTGCCCCCGAATCATCGCGAAGCTCGTCGCAGAATCAAAAATACAAGCCCCAGGCATTGCCGTTATGGTTTGTTTGCCTGCATTGATGAGGTCGGCATCTTCCTCGCCCTCAAATGGGAACGGTCCCATGCCCAAAATGCCATTTTCCGACTGAAATTCGACATTGACATTATCTGGCACATAGTTGGCTATCAAAGTCGGAATCCCAATCCCTAGATTGACATACCAACCGTCTTGCAATTCTTGTGCGATGCGTTTTGCTATTCCTATTTTGTCTAACATTTTTTTGGTATTAGGTATTAGGTATTAAGTATCAGGTACATTTTCTAAATGCCCTTAGTACTTAATACTTAATACATTGTACTTAATACAAACAAGGCGAAGCCTACTTCGTTCTCACCGTGCGTTGCTCAATACGCTTCTCATATTTTTCGCCTTGAAAAATGCGCTGTATGAACACCCCCGGCGTGTGGATGTAATTCGGGTCAAGTTCGCCTGGCTGTACCAATTCTTCTACTTCGGCGATGGTGATTTTTCCAGCCATTGCCATCATCGGATTGAAATTGCGCGCGGTGCCTTTGTAGATAAGGTTGCCGTTGGTGTCGCCCTTCCAAGCCTTTACGATAGCGAAATCTGCCGTCAAAGCGTGTTCTAGGATATGTGGTTTGCCATTGAAATAGCGTACTTCCTTGCCATGCCCGACTTCTGTACCATAGCCCGCAGGCGTGAAAAAGGCAGGAATACCCGCGCCCCCTGCACGGCAACGCTCGGCGAGTGAACCCTGTGGTATTAAGTCCACTTCCAATTCGCCACTCAGCATTTGTCGCTCGAATTCATCATTTTCGCCCACATAAGACGAGATCATTTTCTTGATTTGCCGCTTTTGCAACAACAAACCCAATCCAAAGTCATCCACCCCTGCATTATTGGAGATGCACGTCATATTGGTAACGCCCAATTCCACTAATGCCGCGATGCAGTTCTCTGGAATGCCACACAAGCCAAAGCCGCCCAACATCAGCGTCATTCCGCTTTCGATGCCTTCGATGGCTGCTGCTGCATTTGCTACTACTTTATTCATATTTTAATTTGATGTTTATTTGGTGATATATTTTATACATTTTCCATAATAAGTTGTGAAAATGTGTTCACCATATCACTGACATTATGTGTTGAAGAAGACATATATGTAGTATGTTTATTATTTTGATCAAATTGTATTATTTGATACTCTGTTTGCCTTACAGTTTCTTTAAACATAGAATCTACTCTAATTAAAACATGTCTTATATTATGAATTCTATCATTTGGTTCTGAGTAATTACTAAGGATTATTGAATCTTTAGGATATAAAATTTTTTCTGCGAATAGAGAATTAGTTTCTATCATAGCACTAATGGGAATTTTAAGATTCTGTTTTAATGGTAAAATTTGAAAGGCATCTTTTGAATGTTTATCAAAATAATTTCTTTGTCCAAACTCGATAAGCATATTAGTAAATAACTGAATCTGTACTTTAGGCTTACTACCAGAAATATTGGAGTGATTTTGTATATGCAGGTTAATAAATATTTGTTTACTACTTTTAGTTACTACAATAGAAGACGAATAGCTTAAGTACTCTTGACTTCGATACATCGAGGAAATCATTATTTCAGGCATAGGTTCTGAAATTGTTGAGTGTCTATAATAGTATTGTCTCGTAGATGCTGTTCTATGTGGCTTAGTTTTACTTTCTGGAACATTTACTACAAAAACATTATCAACAATTTTTAAATCCATACCTAATACTTTGGGTTCTAACGAATCGCGTAGCCAGCTCTCAATAGAGCTAAATTTTTTTTCTGTAAAACCCAAAGGGAATGGCTTAATGTCAGTATCACTCCCAAAGTGGAAACATAGCAATCCTCCATAGGTATTGGCGAAAGCACAGATTTCTTTGGCAAGTATTTTTTTATGGTCTTTAGTAAATTTTTCTTCTTCTTTAGTCCCTTTTAATTCAAAGGTTAGCATTTCTCCATCATCACTACTTGCTCTTGATAGTATATCTTTGATATCTTGTAGGCTATTTATTAATTCAAATTTCATATTTACTTATTAGTAGTACGGATTCTTCTTTGACGAATTTGATGCTCATCAATTACAGTAAAATATCCTTCAAAGCTTATTGTTCTATCTTGTATAAGTTGATGCAAATATTCGCCTGGTGCTTTAGGTGTAAAAGTTTTCCATCTAAAGAAGATAATACCTTTGGGCTGATAGCCAGTTTTGAATACTAGTTCTCCAAAATCGCTATCAAAAGTAATGATGATTCTATCTTCTTCAATAGCAATTTCAATGACTTCTGCATCTTCGATACTTGCATTATCAACAGCAATATGTTTGATGTCATAACCTTCTGCAAGTAGGTATTTATAACTTGCAAAGGGAACATTTTCATCGGCTAGTAAAAATAACATTAAGCTCTTTGTTTTACAGGCATATACAATAAACCATCTTTCATGCAATCATAAACATAAGCAAAAATAGCTTGCAAGGCAGCCTTACTCAATCGTGGATAATTTTCTAAAATATCGGCTTCTGTCCAACCATTTGCAAGGCGTTCTAAGATAAACTCTACAGATAAACGTGTACCTTTTATAGTGGGCTTTCCTACTAATACTTCTTTATCTGTCGTGATATATTCGCTCCAATGTGTCATAT
>JAHDCQ010000590.1 GCA_020629845.1 Saprospiraceae bacterium
TTAGGTTGATTTTGATAAAATATTCTAGTTGCTCTTTCATCTTGGTAATTTTATAATCTCAAATAGAAAAAGACAAACATAAAAGTAAGAGAGGTGTTTTTGAAACGTCGTGAATTCAGGCAAAGCTAGACGCTCTATATAAGTCAAGAATTACCTTATTTTCTAAAATCTCCGAAGGGGCTTGATAAAGCCCTGCATGAAACATAGCGGCTGCCAATTCTGTAGATTTGATGCTGCTGTTTTCGCCCATCCGTTTTATTAATGGATAAAGACTACGACTAATACGATACATTAAATTCGGTTCTTTTCTAGGCGTGACTGGATAAATATAACCTGGACGAAACGCATAAAACTGCTTCAAATCTAAAGCGGCAATTTTGTTTTCTGCCATGCCTTTGTATTTGGCAAATGCAATTCTACTTTTTTCCGTGCGGTCAGCACCTGCACCGCTTAATAGGCACAAAGTAGCATTTGGGCTATTGCTTTGCAGTGCTTCGGCAAATGCTAGCGCATAGTCGAGGGTAATTTCCTTAAATTTATCATCAGGTACTTGTCCTGTGTAAACGCCAATACAGAAAAAGGCAAGATCCACATTTTGAAATAGAGCAGCTTGTGCGGAATAGTTTGAAAAGTCCTCAATGAGTACCTCCTCTAATTTGGCATGTTGGATGTCGCTTTCCCTACGGATGAGGGAAACAACTTGCCCAATTTCAGGAGCGGAAAGACAGTGTTCTAAAACCAAACTCCCTACCATACCCGATGCACCTGCGATAATTGCTTTTTTCATGTGTTTGTAAATATAGTAAAGTCTTTTTGCTTGTTCTTGGATTTACATAGATAATGATGCAACAGAGGTGTGGAATTCTTGTACTTAGTCTTTTACTCTGGTAATTACCTTACAACCGCCTAGAAGACTCGCGTACTTGCAATACTGGTGGCAACATTTGTTGTGTACCCGAAAAGTGATTTCCTGCTTCTGAAATTTCATCAAGCAGTAAATTAGCAGCAATTTGACCAATATCCTCATTGCGCTGATTGATAGAGGAAAGGCTGGGACTCAAATAGGTACAAAAATTGCTATCTCCAAAGCCAATAATCGCTAGTTCATCGGGAATTTTGATGTTGAGTTCTTTGACGACGCGCAGGGCAACTAAGGCGGCAATATCGCCATTTGCTAAAATTCCATCGGGTGGGGTAGGGGATTGGAGCAAGGTGCGCAAAGCTTCAATGCCTGCTTCATGCCCATCATCAAAAGGAATAACGGAATGTTCGCCATTACGCATCTGCATATCGTTCAAAGCAGCTAAAAAACCGCGCTTTCGCTCTCTGAAAATAAAGACTTCTTCCTTGCCAGCTAAGTGGATGATATTTTTGCAGCTTTGTTCAATAAGATGCGTTGTGGCTTGATACGCACCATTATAGTTATTAATGACA
>JAHDCQ010000222.1 GCA_020629845.1 Saprospiraceae bacterium
TCCAAGATGCGCTCGCGGTCTTCATCCATACCAAAAGCAGTTTGTGCTATGATAGGAATATGTTGAAAATCAGGATTTGCCTTAATAAGACGAACGGCTTCCATACCATCCATTTCAGGCATGCGCATATCCATTAGCACTAAGTCAATATCTGTATGATGTTGAAGACAGTCGATTGCCTCTTTCCCCGTTTCTGCATGAATTACTTTGGCATTGGCTAGGGTAAGGGCTTTCTGAAGTAGCATGAAATTGAAGCGTTCATCTTCTGCTACTAGAATCGTTTTTTGGTCTAAATCAATCTTTGTTTTGGGCATAATTTCAGCTCCATTAATATTGGTTTTATGAGCAGATTCATAAGGTAAATTCAGGCAGAAGGTTGTCCCTGTATCTGGCATGGAGGATACTATAATGTAGCCTTCGAGCAATTGTGTAAGTCCATCCGAAATGGAAAGCCCTAAGCCAGTACCGCCATATTTGCTTGGCGATACGCCTTCTGCTTGATGGAAGCGGTTAAAGACCTTATCCTGCTGCATGTATGCAATACCAATGCCCGTATCTTCTACCAGGCAAATGAGTCTTTCTTGTTTAACATAGCACTTTAAGCGAACTTCGCCTGTATCCGTAAATTTAGTTGCATTACTTAGCAAATTGGTGATGATTTGGCGTACTTTATTTTCATCTGTCCGCATATATTGCTCCTCATCGGAAAGCTGCGTTTCCAGTATGAGTTTAATATTTTTTTGACGTGCATTGAGCAAGAAAAGTTGGTGCAGCTCACGTAGTAATTTGTTGATATTGACTACTCCCTTTCGCACTTGTACTTCTTGTGCTTCTATTTTAGAAATGGCTAAAATATCATTGAGCACAGTAAGCAGACGCTGACAATTGTTATTGATAATAAAGGGAAACTGTTTCTTTTCGTCGCTTGGAATATCTGGATCTACGAGCATCTCAGTGAAACCAATAATACCATTCATTGGAGTTCGGATTTCATGCGACATAGATGCGATAAAGGCGGACTTCAGGCGCGCACTTTCGAGGGCTTCGTTCGTCGCTTTGATGAGTGCTGACTCATTGTTTTTCATCTGGGTAATTTCACTACTCAAAACAGCAACTAGCCGCTGACCATTTACCTGAGTAATGCGAAAAGTCTTACTCCAAATCCATTTAATACCATCATCGGGCATCAGGATGCGGTATTGTACATCGGCATCTTTTATGAAAATACTTGCCAGTCCTTTTGAAACTTTGTAGCGATCATCGGCATGAATAGTAGAAAGAAATGTACCCATATTGACAAGCATTTCATCTGTAGGACGCTCCCATATTTTTTCAATAGCTTTATTCGTGTAAAGCAAACTAGCTTCATCCAGCAGGGCAAAAGCATTATCCATATTCTCTGCCAATAATTCAAAGCGTTCTTCACTTAGCATGCGTTCTGCTTCAGCCCGTTTTTTGTCTGTAATGTCATCAATGAACATTACGCTGAGTGATTTATTATTGAGTTCGATGGATCGAAAAGCAACCTCTGCCACAAATTGTTTCCCATCGGGGCGTTCAAATGTCCATTCAAATTCTATAGGTTCTTGTCTTTCGATATGGGGCTTAAATAGCTCTTTTAAAATCTGCTCTGAACGTCTTCCGTCGGGCTGAAACTCTGGACTAAATTTAGTAGTATTTCCAGTTCTAATGGCTTTCTTATCTACACCAAATAATTCTTCTACTCTAGGGTTGGAATCTATTGCACGTCGTTTTTTCATATCCACGATAAGGATGCCCCGCACGGATGTTTGAAACAATGTACTGTAACGCTCTCGTTCTGTTTTTAAAGCTTTTGCTGTTCTTTGTTCTTTGGTAATATCTCGAACTGCTCCTAATATCCGAATACCTCCCCTTTTTTTCACTACCTGCACCTTATCCTCTAATTGTTTCATACGCCCCGATTTGGTGCGAATACGATAGGTGTAGCGATTGGAGCGAATGCGTTTTATATCGCGTTGTACCTTCTCGGTGACTTTAATACTATCTTCTGGGTGGATAATTTGGGCAAATCCGCTAGGAAAGGATTTAACTTCTTCGACAGTATAGCCCGTCACACGTTCAAAATCGCCCGATATCCATTTTATGCCTAAAGGAATATTCCCCTTTCCCATTTCTACTTCGTACATATAGTCAGTAGTCACCTGTGCGATGAGCTTATAGCGTTCCTCATTTGCTAAAAGTGTGGCTTTCGTACTTATGCTATCCACTGCTGGTATCGGAAAACTCATACTGATTTGATCAGCACTTACCTTAAACGAAACTTCATAGCTTTCTACTGAATCCTTGATACAAAGCTGTTGCGAGTATGCTTCTTGTACTTGCAAAGCATTAGAAAGGCATGTCCTCCATTTGCCTCCAAATGTAGTCTCAAGATAAGATGCAGTGATTTCCTGTGTACTTGTAAGTCCTATAAATCGCTGGAAAGTTTGGTTAGCAGATACTAGACTAAAATCAATAGGAGCTGCATTTTTAAGAATGGGGATAAAACAAGCTACTGCCAGCGTACAATCTGGATGCGCTGATTCATAGTGTTGTGCCTGTAAACGTAGACTTTCATCACGCTGCTCCAACAACTCTAATAGTGCCTTCTTTGATAAATTTCTATACATAATAGCAAGGAATGCTATGAGGTTTTCTTAAAAGAGAACACTAAAACTCAACTTGCTGTTGTGGTAGCGTATCTTTCCATAATATACCTTGATGCCTCATTGCAGCTTAGTTTTTTTACCGTTTCCAAGAATAATAGATGCAAATTTTAGCTCGGCTCTAGTAAACACTAGCTTTTGGTCTTTTCTTTAGTCAGACTATTTTTGTCCTAATAGTAAGATATACACCAGTAGTTAGTAGTACTTACAACACGGAATAAGGCAAAAAGAGACGACTTAAATCATATTTGCTCCTTTCCAAATAGGAACGGAGTATAGCATAAACCTCAGAGTCTATGTCACGCTGCCCTCAACTGAAGGGGAGCAAAAGTTTTTCTTTTAGGGAGCAGGCAAAAAATAACTACGCCATAATGGGTAGCTTATTTTTTGCCTGCTCTCTTAGATAAAATTAGCGTACAGATGTCACTCTGTGCGATAAAGAATAAAGTTACAACTATTTGCCTAATCATCCAAATTAGTCCGTTAGTTGCCTAAATTTTACACCTTTACAATCTATATTTATCCCTCATATATAATCTTCCAAATTTTCCCTTCCACTGAATCACTCACATACAATGCACCATCGGGGCCTTGTGCCAAACCTGTAGGGCGCGCCTTTGCATCACGCGATGATTCTACTTTTTCTATGCCTGCAAAACCCGTAGCAAATACTTCCCACTCGCCCGTTACGCGTTCGCCTTCCATAGGCACGAAGACTACAAAATAGCCCTTCTGCTCGAATGGACCACGATTCCAAGAACCATGAAAAGCAATAAACGCACCATTTTTATAGCGTGCTGGAAATTGATTCCCTGTGTAAAATAGCATAGCATTGGGGGCAAGATGCCCAGGGAAGGCGAACGTAGGCTGACGTACTTCCGTACAACGCCCTTGTTCGTCACCATCGCCACCATATTCAGGAGCTAGTACTTTTTTGCCTTTCAAATGATCGAAATAGCAATACGGCCAGCCAAAATCTGCCCCTTCTGGCACAGAAAGCAGTTCCTCAGAAGGCAATTCTCTATTATCCTCTGCGGTGAATAAATCGGGGAACATATCATTCAATTGGTCGCGCCCGTGCTGCATCACAAAGAGGCGATTAGTATTGTCATTCCATGCTAAACCTACAGCATTTCGGATGCCTGTAGCATAGCGATAGCCATCACGCTGTTGCTGTTGTGCTGCTTTGTTGGCATCGAATCGCCAAATACCTGCTTGCCAATCGAGTTGTGGGCAAGGATCAAGCCCTGGCGAACCTGCGGTTCGGGCTTGGCGCATACACGCATTGGAGGGTGCGCCTACATTGACATAAATATGCCCTTCCTTATCAAATGCGAATGATTTAGAAGCATGTTGGTTTTGGCGTGGAAAACCACCTACTATTTGGATACGTTCGTCATCGCTCGGCACGAGTTCCCCTTCTGTCAAAGGATAGCGGAAGACCGCCTCATCCGAAGAGGCATATAGAAAATTATTATGGATTCCAATCCCTGTCCCTTCTGTATCGCCAAAGTAGCGCACGATATCAGCTTTCACATCCCCTGTGGTATCGCGTAGAGCTACAATGCCACCGCCCTTATTTTTTCGTTGCAATTGCACATATACATCGCCATTATCGCGTACCGTGATATGCCGCGCACGCCCCACACCATCCGACACTAGAACTGCTTTGAAGTCTTCCTGTAGCTCTAGGCTTTCGTCATATTCCAGTTTTACATCAGGCGTGTCAATTATATCGGTAGTCGCTTCATCTTTACACATCCAAAGACTTACGCAAAGTAGTAAAAGGGAAAGTATGTATCTCATCTGTTTTAATTTTTATTAGAAGAGGGAAGAGAGATCGCTTTGCTCTCTCTTCTAGCCAATTAGTGAATCCAAATTACGGGCAATTGTTCAGTTTTTTGAATTTTCTCCTGAATTATACGCCATATCCGAGCAAAGTGCTGACCGTTGCCTGCACTTCTGCGACTTCTTCGGTAGCAATAGTTGGTTCTGCAGTTTGTTTTACTAATGTTCCATGCTGCGCTAATTGTAGTAGTTTGCCACGTTCGGGCGCGGAAAAATTGGCGAATGCACGACGAAGCAAAGGCAAAGTTTCCTGAAAATCATTGGCGGGAATTTGCTGTACCCAAGCATCTAATATTTGCCACAACTCCAAATGATGTACCAAAAGCAAACCGCTGCCATACAAAAAGCCTTCCAACCATTGTGCGGAAGTCTTCGAGTCCATACCCGACGATAGCATAAAGTGCATCTGCTGGCTCGTTGCTTGCTGCGATTGTACTCCTTTTTCAAATAAAACCCGACTACATGACCCACTTATTTCGGCATGTACGGCTGGAATAGCAATAATTTTTTGTAGCGCCAAGTACCAAATCGTTCGATACTGCTCGCGCTGCAAACTGTGAATAGTATGATTCAATAAACGTATTTTGGAAAGCACCTCTTCGCTGGCATTATCGTCCAATTGTACGCATATAGGCGGCAAGCCCAGACAAATACGCGGCAAGAGTTCATCTACTAATTGCTGTACGGCATTCGTATTCGTTTCGCGGGCATCGCCATATTGAATGATGCGAACAAGTGGCGGCAGGGCAGTAGCAAGTGCCAATACATCTTTGCTCAAGGCGGTAGCCGCGCGCAATTGCGCGATGAGATAATGCGCCGCTGCTGGTAAGTCTGCATTTAAGGCTTGTTCCACTAAAGGTGTGAGTATGCTAACAGCTTGCGCGGTTTGGGCTTGTTTTTTCAAATGTTGCGTAGCCGCTTGTGCTATCGTACTTCCCCACACACTCGCTTCTATGATGCGAATTTCAAAATCGGGCTTCCATTTTAGTTTCCAATATTCCTTAAAGCTGCCCGTGTCCCATTTCCCTTCTTTTTGTACTTCCCCCCAGGGAATATTTAAGATGAATAAACGATGCAATAATTGACTCTTCAAGCGGTCACTTTCCTCTCGAAGGTCAATACCACCGCGCGGATTGGTACTTGTTGCTTTTAGCCAGTTGGTCTCTGAAGTCGTACGATATTTCGTGAGGCGTGCACTTTTTATGGCTTTGTCAATATCTTTTTGTAGAGGGACGAGCGGTAATTTATCGCTCTTTATTTTCCCGATTTTGTCCCCTATTACTAATGCCTGTTCGATGGTTTGGAGTTGTGCTTCTGCGCCTTCGCAAAGCACGGTTACGGCCGCCTCTTTGAGCTCCTCAATACCAGGCAAGGATAAACCGCGCAAACTCGCTAAGGTTTCAGCCAAACGCACCCCTTCTAAAGCATGTGCTGCGGAAGCATCTAGGTTTTCTTTCCGCAATAAACGCGCTGCGCGTACCATCCAGCGAATGGTAGCTTGGGCTTCACGTTGGTAGAGCAATTCGTACCAAGCAGGCGAAATCACCCCTGCTCCATAGCCACTTTGGAAAGTCAGTCGCTCATACGTCCACGGAATCCAAGTGGCCGTAGTTTTTACTTTTTTAATGCCTTTCAGGATAGCATTGTCGGTCTTTGTGGGATGGGCTTTCAAATCCTCTAACACAGGCGCGTGCCATGCGCCACATACTACGGCTATACGCTGAAAACCATCTTTAATCGCTTTGCGAAGGGTTTTTCGCATAAATGCTTCGCGGCGCAGGGTTTCGTCGCTTTCAGGGCGTTGAATTTGGGAGCGTAATGCCTGCATCATATTCAGAATTTCCTGAAAAATGGCGGCTTCGCTTTCGTGTTGCTCAAAAGTTACATCCCACCAACGTTCGCTATCCGCATAGCCCGCCAATTGTGCAATGTAGGCAATAGGGTCGCGGGCGAATTTGGGGTCTTCATTTTCGGTAGCAAAAAGCTGTGCTACGTCTGGCGAACTTTGCATTTCCGCTTGTACGCCATAGTGCATGGACATGGGTAAATCCATAAACTGTACCGAAATATCTTGCTTTTGCGCGTATTGTATAGCTATCCATTCAGGTGAAAATTGAGCGAATGGTACATAGGCAGCTTGTGCAAAATTTTTAGGATTATAAATTAGGAGTGCGATGGGGTATTGAATTTTAGCATCTTCTAGATAAGGCAATGCCGTTGCTCCGTCTGCGGGGGCTTCTATTAGGATACAGTCGGGTTGTAGCTGCTGCAATGCTTGCTTCAAACTCCTTGCCGAACCTGGCCCATGATGTCGTATGCCGAAAATTTTATGCACTTCGGATGTATGATTTTGAATCTCGTACCCTCGAAATCCTCATTTTTCCTTCCTTTAGAAAGGATTATAACAATCTTTGCATCTTCGCGTGACAAAAATAAGCTTTGTGGAAACTAATTTTTCAATTTTAGGCTTAAATAAAGCAAATGTAATTATTTAGAGGAGAGAGTAGAGGTTTAATGTGTATAGCAAATTCTAATTTAGAAAATTATCGTATTCCCTCTCTCATCTCTCAATGAGCGAAGCGAATGTTCTCTCATCTCTGCTCTACTAAATAGTTAACAGCAAACAAGGAAAACAAATGCGGGAATTCTGGCAAACTCTCCTTACAGCCATCAAAGGCAGCGAAAAAAACTTCACTTCTGGTAGTATCAATCGAGCGATTTTTTTGCTTTCCGTACCTATGATTTTGGAAACGGTAATGGAAAGTTTATTCGCAGTAGTGGATGTGTTTTTCGTAGCGCAGATAGGCGTAAATGCCGTCGCTACTGTAGGTCTTACGGAATCCGTCATTACGCTTGTATATGCTTTAGCGATTGGAATCAGTATGGCAGCTAGTGCAATGGTAGCGCGTCGGATTGGGGAAAAAAATCCTGATGCAGCAGCTATAGCCGCCGCCCAAGCCATTATTGTAGCAGTCATTATTTCTACCATTTTAGGTGTTTTAGGCTTTATATATGCGCCCGATGTATTGCGCTTGATGGGCGGTGAAGAAGACCTTATAGCAGAAGGAGTAGGCTATACGCGCATCTTATTTGGTACGAATATCGTCATTACCTTACTCTTTCTGTTGAATGGCATTTTTCGAGGCGCAGGTGATGCTTCCTTAGCGATGCAGTCACTTTGGATAGCGAATGGCTTGAATATTATACTCGACCCTTTTTTTATTTTCGGTTGGGGCTTTTTTCCTGAAATGGGAGTACAAGGCGCGGCAGTAGCCACTTCTATCGGGCGAGGTGTGGGCGTAGCTTTTCAAATTTACGTCTTATTGCGGGGTTCTAGTGTGATTCGATTAACGCGCAAACACTTTCAAGTGCATTGGACTACCATGCGGAAGCAATTGGAAGTGGCCGCAGGCGGTGCTGGGCAGCATATTATTGCTTCGGCAAGCTGGATTTTTATGACGCGCATTATTGCCATTTTTGGTAGCGAAGCATTGGCAGGCTACACCATTGCCATTCGGATTATCATTTTTGCTATTTTGCCTTCTTGGGGAATCTCCAATTCCGCAGCCACCTTAGTAGGGCAGAACTTAGGGGCAAAACAACCCGACAGAGCCGAGAAAAGCGTTTGGCGTACGGCTATTTTGAATATGTTTTTCCTTATCCTCGTCACTATTGTATTTATCCTTTTCGCTCCTACGCTTATCCAATTATTCACCGATGAACCAGGGGTTGTAGCAGCGGGTGTATTGAGTTTGCAAATTATTAGTGCAGGTTATGTGTTTTTTGGCTATGCGATGGTACTCGGTGCTTCTTTTAATGGTGCAGGCGATACCCGTACTCCAACCATCACGAATTTTATTTGCTTTTGGATGATTGAAATTCCATTGGCCTACTTTTTAGCCGTCGGTAGCGACTGGGGACCTTCGGGAGTCTATTGGTCTATTGCAATTAGTGAAGCCCTGTTAGCGATAATGCTTATCTATATTTTCCGACAAGGCAAGTGGAAGTTGGTAGAAATTTAAATTTAAGTAATCAGACAAAAATAAGCTGACAACTAATTGAATGCAGTTTTTATCTGAATTGAGGCGCAAAAAATTGAGTTATGCCTTCGCATAGTGATAGTTTTTGTAACGAAAAGTCAGGTAAAAAGAGCTTTCAAGGAGTTGTTAAATTATTTTTGTCTGATTACTTATAGCGACAAATTTTCAATTTTTCTGATTCTAAAAAATTAGGGGGCATAGTCTCTATATCCATTTAGCGATGC
>JAHDCQ010000006.1:0-2505 GCA_020629845.1 Saprospiraceae bacterium
TAATTTTGATACGAACAGAAAGCTTATTCATAAGCCTTCCGCTTTTTTATTTTCATTCTTTTGAAAAATTAAGGGGACACTTTATCCTACAATTCAAACTATATAAGTGCAAGAACAAAAAGGCAGATTTGCCTGCTAAAAACATTTAAAAAAAACTACGAAAACAAATCACAATGAAAACGCTAAATTTATTATTCGTACTCCTAAGCCTCAGTCTACTAAGTGTTAGCTGCGAAAAAGTAGAATGTTTCCCAGAAGAAATGTACGGAGATGAACACCTCGATGTTGAAGCAATTCCAACCTTAGAAGGCAGCGAAATTGTAGAGCTAGAAGATGCCTTAGTAAATGCCACATCTGATAGCGAATTGGAAGAACGCGGTGGTACGCTGATACATTCCGCTTCCTACATCGGCAACCAGGGGCAATGGGTATTGATTCCCTTCAATCGGGTAAGTTTCCCAAATCCAGAACTCGAAAAAATAAGAGCTGTCGTTACGCCTTATACAGGCAGCGTGACGCTATACATGTATGGATATGACCCTACGGTGGCTGCCCCCTGGCGTAGAATTCGTAGATCAACAGGTAGTCCTGTACAAGAAGCTACTATGCGTACGACGGACTTAATGACACAAGCAAGAAATGAAACACGCGGCTATGTAGCAGTCTACATGCACACGAATAATGTACGTTTTAAACTCGACCTTTTCATTATGGATGTAGACTGTCAGGAATATCCATCCATAGAGCCCATAGTGACATTAGAATATAATCCAGTATGTGGATGTGATGGTTCAGAATATGCTAACCCAAGCTCTGCTTTTGCGGCAGGTGTTACTGCTTATATTCCGGGTAGCTGTAACAATAATAATATTATCTGCAATCTAGATACAGGATTAGGAGAGACTAAAATCTGTGACGACTTTGAAGGCTATGATATGGGACTCGACCTTGACCCTCAAGCTGCACATTGGGAAGTGTGGCCAGGTGGTAGCGATGCGCGCTTGATAGAACTACAAGGCGGTGGCCCAGGTGTCGGTGGTTTCACGGAAAGATATATGGAGTTGTACACCTTCCAAGCTATCCGTAGCGATGTCCTCTTGAAATTGGGAAATGCCAATTCGGGCATCCATAGAGTGGCATGGAAAATGTTGGTAACACAAGGCAAGAGCGCGTACTTCAACATTCAGCGTTTCGAGACGGCTGGCACAGAGTTCGGTGAGCAGTTTTTCTTCTATGATAATGGTATAGCAAGCATTCGCTTTGGAAATTCGACCATTACCAGCTTCCGCTACACGCAGGGACAATGGATAGACATGGAACTAATTGTTGATTTGGATGCACGACGTTACACCTTAGTAATGGATGGTGCTTACCGAATAACTTGGACGAATCCTTATGGTTCAAAGAGTCTAGGAGCTATTGATTTCTTCGCTTACGGCAACAACCCTCTATTCTCCGTAGATGATGTGTGCTACGAAGCAAATCTATCACGCAATCCGTATGGTACTAGTGCAAATGCACCTGAGCAAGTAGAACTGGAAGAAGGCGAGTTTCTACCAACTTTAGATAAGACAAAGCAAGACGAACCAAATATGTAAAATTCAAGTACAGCATAATATCACCCAAACGCTCCAAGTGGACGCGCGAATCTTAGTCGCTCGTCCACTTGTTTTTGTATCTTTCCCCCATGAAACAGCAAGATTATCGCCCGCCACTTTTACTCCGCAATGGACATTTCAATACGATTTACGGCTCTATTTTTCGCCAACAGCCTGCCCTGCCCTACCAACGCATACGTATTAGCACCCCCGACGATGATTTCCTAGATATAGATAGGCTGAAAGGCAATCATCGAAAACTAGCCATTCTTTGTCATGGTCTGGAAGGTTCAAGCAATTCACAATATATCATTGGAACAGCTCGCTTATTGCATAACAATGGCTGGGATATAGTGGCGATGAACTATCGCGGCTGTAGTGGTGAAATGAACCGCCAAATCCGTATGTACCATAGTGGCGCGACGGATGATTTGGAGCTAGTAATTCAAGAAGTGCAAGCAGATTATGATACGATTGCATTAGTGGGTTTTAGTCTAGGTGGTAATTTAGCAACGGTTTATTGTGGGCAGCAAGCTGAACATTTGAACCCAAAAATCAAGGCATTAGTAGCCATTTCTGTGCCTGTGGATTTACTCGCGGGCGTACATCACATCATGCGCCCTGCCAATTGGATATATGAACGCCGTTTTCTGAATTCCTTACGTGCTAAAGTCCGCCAAAAAGCCAAGCAACATCCGCAGGCTTATGCTTTAGATAAACTTTCGAGCGTCAAAACGATCTATCAATTCGATGATACCTATACTGCGCCTGTAAGTGGCTTTAAGGATGCAGCAGATTACTATCGGCAGTGTAGTGCCAAGCAGTTTATAACACGCTTGCGACTACCTACGCTCATTATTAATGCCCTGGACGATCCCTTTTTGCCTGATGCCTGTTACCCTTATGA